>JAVXWK010000797.1:0-2924 GCA_032230575.1 Pseudonocardiales bacterium
CCTTGATGCCCATCGCGGCGGGAACGGCGAAGCCCATCGTGCCGAGGCCGCCGGAGTTGATCCACGTGCGCGGGTGCTCGTACTTCACGAACTGCGCGGCCCACATCTGGTGCTGGCCGACGCCCGCCGTGTAGATCGTGTCGGCCGGCGACAGCTTGCCGATCCGCTCGATGACGTACTGCGGCGACAGCGTGCCGTCCTCAGGCCAGTCGTAGCCGAGCGGGAACGTCTCGCGGATCGAGTTCAGCGTGTCCCACCACGGCGTGAGGTCGACCTTCGTCGCCGTCTCGCGCTCCGTGCGCAGCGCGTCGATCAGCTCGGTGATGATCTCCTTGCAGTCACCGACGATCGGCACGTCGGCGCGGCGGTTCTTGGAGATCTCTGCCGGGTCGATGTCGGCGTGGATGATCTGCGCGTCCGGCGCGAACGAGTTCAGCTGGCCGGTGACGCGGTCGTCGAAGCGGGCGCCCAGCGCGATGAGCAGGTCCGACTTCTGCATCGCCGCGACGGCCGCGACGGTGCCGTGCATGCCGGGCATGCCCATGTGCTGCTGGTGCGAGTCCGGGAACGCCCCGCGTGCCATCAGCGTCGTGACGACCGGGATGCCGGTGTCCTCCGCCAGGCGCAGCAGTTCGGCGTGGGCGTCCGCCTTGATCACGCCGCCGCCGACGTAGAGAACGGGCTTGTGGGCGTTGACGATCAGCTTGGCGGCTTCGCGCACCTGCTTGCCGTGCGGCCGGGTCGTCGGCCGGTAACCGGGCAGGCGCAGCTCGGGCGGCCACGAGAAGCTGGTCTGCTCCTGCAGCACGTCCTTGGGGATGTCGACGAGAACCGGGCCGGGTCGGCCGGTCGACGCGATGTGGAACGCCTCCGCGATCGCCCGCGGGATCTCCGCGGCGTCGATCACGAGGACGTTGTGCTTGGTGATCGGCATCGTGATGCCGCAGATGTCCGCCTCCTGGAAGGCGTCCGTGCCGATCAGCGGCCGCGACTGCTGGCCGGTGATCGCGACGATGGGCACGGAGTCCATGTTCGCGTCCGCGATCGGGGTGACGAGGTTGGTCGCACCCGGCCCCGAGGTCGCCATGCAGACCCCGACCTTGCCGGTGGCCTGCGCGTATCCGGTCGCCGCGTGCCCTGCGCCCTGCTCGTGGCGGACGAGGATGTGCCGGACCTTCGTGGAGTCCAGCAGCGGGTCGTACGCGGGAAGGATCGTCCCGCCGGGAATGCCGAACACCACTTCGCACCCGACCGCCTCAAGCGAGCGGACGAGGGACTGCGCCCCGGTCACTCGAATCGGCGCGCCAGTGGGCGGAGCCGGTTTGGGCCGCGGACCTGGACGTGGCGACGAGGGCTCGGAAGCCTGTCGCGATGGTGCGCTGGTCATTGGTTTGCCTCGTGGGTATCGGGGTCCGGACACGAAAAAACCCTCGACAACCCGAAGTTGGGTCGTGCGAGGGTCGCGCGTCGACGCAGGCTGTTCGGCTCAGGCGTCGACGCGCCTGAGAAGTACGAGAACGAGCGTGCGCTGCATGAAGCGGACGTTATCGCCTCTGGCAAGAGGGCGTCAACTCTGCGGGATGGAATTCCCGGATCGTGGACGTGGAACAATCCTTCGAGTGAAGAAGCTGGTCTTTCGCATCCCGGCAACGGCGCTGCTCGCGGCGGGTCTGATCGCCATCTGCGTGACTCCTGTGGCGTGGGTCGCTCCCGGGCTGCAAGCGCTCTACGTTCTGCCGCTCGGGTACGCGTACTGGGTCGTCCGCAACCGCACGACGGTCACCGAGGAGGAGCTCGTCGCGCGGGGCCTGTTCGGCTCGACGACCTTGAGGTGGACCGACGTGAAGTCGATCCGGCTGGTCCAGAAGGGCTGGCTGAAGGCGGTGAAGACCGACGACACCGAGGTGACGCTGCCCGCCGTGCGGTTCATGCACCTGCCGGCGTTGTCGGCGGTCAGCGGTGGGCGCGTGCCGGACCCGACGGTCACTCAGGAGCCTGAAGCCGAGGAACCGGCCGCCGAGCCTGACGAAGCCGAAACAGCGGAATCCGTACAGTCGGACAAGTGATCAAACGAGTTCCGCTGCTGAGCCTGCTGCTGTCCATCGCAGGCCTGCTGACCTCGGCTTATCTGACGTACACGCACTTCAACGCGAACGCGCTGCTGTGCTCGGCCGACGCCGTCATCGACTGTGAGACCGTGACCACGAGCGAGCAGTCATCGCTGCTGGGCATCCCGGTCGCGTTCCTCGGGCTGGCGTTCTTCGCGTTCCTCACCGTGATCTGCCTCCCGTTCGCGTGGCGGATCGAGGCGCTGAAGTGGGTGCGGCTGGGCGCGATCGGCGTGGGCGTGCTGATGGTGGTCTACCTGGTCGCGGCCGAGTTCCTCATCATCGGCAAGATCTGCCTGTGGTGCACCGTTGTGCACGTGATCACGCTCGCACTGGCCTGTCTGCTGGTCTCCGCGAGTCTGCGCACAAGTAACCTTTGAGGCACCGCTCCCAGACTGGTGGACGCCTCACCCCCGCGTCCCGCGCGTTTCTTTCTTGAACTGAATCTGGAGGAGCAGTGCCTCAGCTCCGCTCTCGCACCACCACGCACGGCCGCAACGCTGCCGGAGCCCGCGCGCTCTGGCGCGCGACCGGCATGACGGACAGCGACTTCGGCAAGCCCATCATCGCGATCGCCAACTCCTACACGCAGTTCGTGCCGGGCCACGTGCACCTGCGCGACCTCGGCGACATCGTGGCCGAAGCCGTGCGCGAGGCCGGTGGCGTGGCACGCGAGTTCCACACCATCGCGGTCGACGACGGCATCGCCATGGGCCACAGCGGGATGCTCTACTCGCTGCCCAGCCGCGAGATCATCGCCGACTCCGTCGAGTACATGGTCAACGCGCACCAGGCCGACGCGATCGTCTGCATCTC
>JAVXWK010000799.1:0-4799 GCA_032230575.1 Pseudonocardiales bacterium
CAGCCCCCGACATCGCGACCGTCGACTCCAACCGCGTGGTGACCGGGGTGAGCGCGGGACGGGCCGTGATCACCGCCGAGGCCAGGATCGGTGGCAAACGGGTGCGCGCCAACCCGGTGACGCTGACCGTCACGCGGTAGCGGCCATTGACGCCTCCCCGGGCTCATTCATACATTCAAGCGCACTTTGTATGAATGAGCCCCGGGGAGTTGGTCCGCATGCGGCTCGGCAGGACCGCGGTCGTTCTTGGTGGCAGTGCGGCAGGTCTGTGCGCTGCGGGAGCGCTGGCCGCGCACTTCGACGAAGTGATCGTGCTCGAACGCGACGAACTACCGGTCGAGGCCGAGCACCGGCGCGGCGTCCCGCAGAGCAAGCACCCGCACTTCCTGCTGAACTCGGGGCGCCGGGCGATCGAGGCGTTGTTCCCGGGCTTCGAGGAAGCGCTGATCAACGCGGGCGGGCTGCACCTGATGCCGTCGATGGACGCCGCCTACCTCGACGGGGAGGGCTGGTCGGCGCGCAAGAAGGCGTCGATGACGATGATCTACAGCTCGCGCGTGCTGATCGAACGGGTGCTGCGCGACCAGGTGCACAAGCTCGGCAACGTCGTGGTGCGCGAAGGGGTTTCGGTCGGCGGCCTGACCTTCCGCGACGGTGAGGTGGCAGCGGTCGACGACCTCGAAGCCGACTTCGTGGTGGACGCGATGGGGCGCGGTTCGTCGGTCAGCGGCTGGCTGGCCGCGGCGGGCTGGCCGGAGCCGTCGGTGCGCACGCTCGACGCCAAGGTCACCTACACCTCGCGCTGGTACGAGCTTCCCGAGTCGCCGCCCGAGTCGTGGTGGTGGCGGCATCTGGTGATCATGCCGACGCCGGACAACGGCGCGCACCCACCAGAGCACGAGTTCCTGGTCAACTTCTTACCG
The DNA here is from genome assembly GCA_032230575.1 of Pseudonocardiales bacterium. GTDB lineage: Bacteria > Actinomycetota > Actinomycetes > Mycobacteriales > Pseudonocardiaceae > Lentzea. The sequence goes on from JAVXWK010000799.1 coordinate 924, forward strand.
ATCGAGGGCCACCGGGCGATCGCGTGCATGGGGTCGTGGGGCCTGGAGATGCCGCGCACCACCGAAGCGTTCCTCGGGTCGGCCCGGCGGGTGCGGACGCCGTTGTTCGCCGAGGCCATGGACAAGTGCACACCCACCTCTGAAGTGCATCTGACCCGGTCTACGGGCAACAAGTGGCGGCGCTACGACCTCTTGAAGACGCCTGCGCGACGGTTGGCGTTCGTCGGCGACTCGATCTGCGCGTTCAACCCGTTCTACGGTCAGGGCATCAGCTCGGCGGCGAGCTCCGCCTTGTTGCTGCGCGGGCACCTTCGGGCTGCTTCGCGGGTCGACGGCGACTTCTCCGCTCGGTTCCTCGCCGCACAACGCAAGTCGTTGAACGTGCCGTGGAGCCTCGCGATGGCACGCGACCAGGGTTACGAATGTGCGGAGGGCACGGAGAAGCTGCCCGAGTGGCGGCGGAAGCTCATCGCGGCGGTGTCGGGCCCCGCGTTCAGCTTCATCGTCGGAGCTGCCCGTGAGTACGCGGTGGTCGACGAGCACTTCGCGAAGGTGTTCAACCTGGACGAGTCGCTGCGAGACTTCATGACCAATCCTCGTGTGATCGCCGGCCTTCTGCGTTATCGGGTCCGCACCGCGTTGGGGCGTCAGAGAGTTCCGTTCAACTTCGATCCTCTTGCCGAGCCTCCGGCCAAGGACTACTCGACGGCGGCGGCGCGATGACCATCGACTGTGGACCTGAGGCGGAAACGGTCACGCGAGGGCTCGGGTTCGACTGCCACGACGTCTCCCCCGTCGTCTCGGTGCGGCCTCCGTGGGAGCTCGCGAACTGGACGTTGCCGATCCTCGAGGTCCTCGTGATCGCAGGTGCGGTTCTCGCTCTGGTGCACGCGATCCGACGGCGGCGCGCGGGGGATCCGATCAACCTCGCGCTGTGGTGGACCTCGCTGGTCTACCTGTTCGTGATCGAGCCGCCGCTGTACTTCCCGGAGTGGTTCGGGCTCGACGACATCTACGGCTTCATCTTCGCGCACAACCAGTTCACCGTGCAGTTCATGTGGGACCGGCTGCCGCTGTACATCATCGCGTTCTACCCGATGATCAGCCAGCTCGCCTACGAGGTCGTGCGCTCGCTCGGGATCTTCACCCACCGCGGCGCGTTGGCAGGTTCGGTGGCCGTCGCGTTCGTGTGCCAGGTGTTCTACGAGGTTTTCGACCACATCGGACCGCAGCTGAGGTGGTGGGCCTGGAACCCGGCCAACGCCATGGTGAACCAGCCCATGATGGGGTTGGTGCCGATGAAGAGCGCGTTGCTGTTCGCGTCGGTCTCGCTGGGCGCCATGACGTACCTGGTCGTCCGGCTGCCTGGACGGTGGCGGCCGGCGGCCGGGCTGCTGGCTCCGCTCTCGATGATGATCGCGGGCCTTCCCGCGAGCCTGTTCGGCACCAACGTCACCGGTCAAGCCTGGGTGCTCGGTGCTGAGCTCGCCCTGATCTGGGCCGCGGGCGGGTGGCTGGTCGTTACCGCGCAAGGACTTCCGGACGTGTCGGCGTTCGCGCGGGTCTACCCGGCGTGCTACCTGGGCGTGATGGCGGTGTTCTGGGTGACCGCCTCCGGCGTTCCGGTCGCGGGCCTCGTGTACGCGCTCGCGTGCTTCGCCGCGGCCGGGCTGGTGCTGGCGCGGCTCTACCGGGCGCGCGTCCTCGTGTAGGGAAAGATGGTGCGCATGGGGCACCACGGATGGCAGGGCAACCCGCCCGGCACGGAGCAGGAGGCACGCCTCCGGATCGTCGAGGCGGCGACGGCGTGCCTGGACCGCGCGGGACTCGCCAAGACCAGCCTCTCCGACATCGCGGTGGAGGCCGGAGTGACCCGGCAGACCGTCTACCGCTACTTCCCCGGGCTGGCCGACATCCTGGGCGCCGTCGCGATCGCGGGCGTCGAGGAGTTCGCTCAGCGCATGGAACGCCACCTGGCGACGTTCGGCAGCCCGGCCGAGGTCGCCGTGGAGTCCGTGGTCTTCGGCGTGCGTGCCGTGCCTCTCGAACCCCGGCTGAGTTTGCTGTTGCAGGCCGGCGAGGGCGACTTCTTCACCGGCGCGGTCACCTCCCGCGAGTGGCTGGCTTTGGGCGCACGGATTCTCCGCAACGTGCCGGTGGACTGGGCGTCTTCCGGCGTTGTGGCCGAGGAGGACTTCGCCGGACTGGCCGAAGTCCTCATGCGGCTGTTCCTGTCGTTCCTGCGCAATCCCTCATCGCCCCCGCTGTCCGACGACGAGCTGCGCGGACTGGTGGGCCGCTGGATCGGCCCTTCGCTAGCTTCCTAGCTGCGGCGGCGTTTCAGTCGCCCCCCACGCCTTGTTCGGCGTCGGCCCGACGACGTAGGTCAGCTTTCCGCCGTCACGCACCAGCTCCGCCGGTACCCAGGCCCGGTTCGAGGCCGTTCCGTTGACCGTCAGCGACTGGATGTACTTGTTCTGCGCGGACGCCTGCGGTGCCTCGATGACGATCGTCTTTCCGTTGCCGCGCCTGATCTCCACCTTGGTGAAGAGCGGTGTGGACAGCACGAGCTCGGCGCGGCTCGGGATCTGCGGGTAGATGCCCATCGCGGCGAACAGGTACCACGACGACATGGTGCCGAGATCGTCGTTGCCCGGAATACCACCGGCTCCGGTGGTCCACAGCGTGTCCAGGATCTGCCGCACCGTCTCCTGCGTCTGGTACGGCCGGCCGAGGTAGATGTACTGCCACGGCGTCTGGATGCTGGGCTCGTTGCCCGCGTTGTAGCGCGTGCCGTTCGTACCGCTGAGGTCCCAGTTCCCGTTCTGGTCGTGGAAGAACCCGTCCAGTCGTGCCGCTGCAGTCGCCTTGCCGCCCATCGCCGCGGCCAGACCCGTGACGTCGTGGTAGACCATCCACGTGTACTGGGCGCTGGTGCCCTCGACGAACCCGGTCCCGGTACCGGGCGTGAAGTTCGGCGCCCAGGCGTCGTTCGACGCCCGGTTGCGCATGTACTTGACGCTCGGGTCGAACACGTTGCGCCAGTAGGCTGCCCGCTGCTCGAACAGCTGCTTGCGTTGGGTGTCACCGAGTTTGCCGGCGAGCTGAGCCAGTGCGTAGTCCGCGGTGACGTCCTCCAGCGTCTCCGCTGCCGCACCCCAGCAGTGGCAGTTGTTCGACGGCACGTAGTGCAGGCTCATGTACCGGTCGAGCGACGGCCGCTGTCCGGGACACTGGATCGGGCACCCGTTGTCCGACAGGTCGTTCGCCGTCGGCACCGTGGCCGCCTTGACCAGCGACTCGTACGCTTTCTGGACGTTGAAGTTGTCCGCCCCGAACGCGTACATGCCCGCGACCGTCGGCGCGGACGGATCACCGGACATCACCGCGGTCTTGCCGTTGTTGTGCAGCCAGCGATCCCACTCGCCGTTCCTCTGGTCGGCGTAGTTCAGCAACGATTGCGCGTAGTCGCCGGCTCGTTGTGGTTCCAGCAACGCCAGCATCTGCACCTGCGACCGGTAGACGTCCCAGCCCGAGAACGTGCTGTACTGCGCCACTTGTCCAGGGCTCAGCCGATACGTGCGCAGGTCCGACCCGAGGTACTCGCCGTTGACATCGTTGGCCAGGCTCGGCTGCAACAACGCGTGGTACAGCGCGGTGTAGAACACCGTGCGCTGCGCGGCGGTCCCGCCGGTGGTCTGAATGCGGTTCAGTGCTTGCTCCCATTGCTGGCGTGCCGCCGCCTTGATGCCATCGAACGCGGACGTGTTCTCCGCGGCCAGGTTCGCCTGTGCGTTCACCAGGCTGACGTACGAGATGCCGACCCGCGCGGTCACAGTGCCGGGATCGAAGCCCACATAGCCACCCGATCCCTTG
>JAVXWK010000829.1:0-7101 GCA_032230575.1 Pseudonocardiales bacterium
CACGCTGCTGTCGTTGAACGTCTCCGAGGTGGTCACCGCGTCCGGCGGCAACCACGGCATCGCGGTCGCCCAAGCCGCACAGCTGCTCGGCGCACACGCCACCGTCTTCGTCCCGGTGACGGCACCCGAGACCAAGACGAAGCGCATCGAAGCGTTGGGCGCCAAGCTGATCCGCCACGGCAACACCTACGCAGAGGCCGCCCTGGCAGCCCGCGCCCTCGGCCTGCCGTACATCGAGGCCTACAACGACCCCAAGGTCATCGAGGGCCAGTCCACGGTGACCCAGGAGATCGTCGAGGACGTGCCCGAGGTGGACACGATCGCCATCGCGGTCGGTGGCGGAGGCCTGATCGCGGGCGCCGCACTGGCTTCCGGCGGCCGCCACATCATCGGCGTGGAACCCGTGCACTGCTGCGCGATGTACAACGCACTGGCCGCGGGAGCACCGGTCGACTCCGAGGTGAACTCCATCGCGGCCGACGCTCTGGGCGCCGGCCGAGCGGGCGACCTGGCGCTGGAAATCCTGCAGCAGCACAACGTCTCATCCGTGCTGGTGTCCGATGTGGACATCCTCGACGCCCGCGACCGGCTGTGGGCGGACTTCCGTCTCGCGGTCGAGCCGGCGGGTGCGGCGGCCTTCGCCGCGTTCCTCAAGGGAGAGGTGCCGGGCGAGCTGCCGTGCGTGGTCCTTTGTGGAGCTAACTCGGAGTGGCAGCCACGGTGATGATCGACCGGGACAGCGCGGTGACCGGGCCGCGCTTCCAGTCGCCGAACTGACCCTCGACGCACAAGCCCGCCTCGGCGAGGAACCCGTTCAGCTCCTCGACCTCGACGAACCGCATCGCCGCCCGGTCCGCCCTGAGCACCTCGCCGTCGCGGGCCGTCTTCTCGGTGACCGTGACCACGCCGTTCTCCGCGGACTCGACGTCGTAGCTGACGACGAGCCCGTCGATCTCGGTCTCGGAGAGCGGCCACTGCTCCCACTCGCGGGCGGGCGCATACCTCGTGTCGAACGCGAACCTGCCGCCCGGCCGAAGCGCCGTCCTGATGGCCCGCAACGACTCGCGCAGGTCTTCGTCGGTCACGAGGAACTGGAACGCGTTGCTGGACATGACCGCGAGGTCGAACTCGCCTTCCCAGCGCATGTCCGCGGCCTTGGTGAGCACCAGTTCCAGGTCGGTCCGGCGGCTTCGCGCACGCTCCAGCGACGCCTCGTCCGGGTCGACGCCCGCGAAACGGCCGGTGTGGCCACGTTCCCGTGCGGAGATCAGCATCTGGCCGGTCCCACAGCCGACGTCGAGCACGTCCCGTGCCGAGTCGACCAGGGCGTCGTAGAAGTCCGCGTCCGCGCCCCGCCACGCGTTCAGCTTGTCGTACAGCTCCGCGACGTCGGAGTCGGTGAAGGTCACACCATCGACGCTAGTGGTCCGGACAACCGAATTAGGTGGTGGCGTCGATCGTGGCGCTGGCCAGCACGATGTCGCCCGCCGCGTCCTCGCGGTAGATCGCCACGGCCTGACCGGGAGCCACGCCCTTCAACGGCTCCCGCAGCTGAACGGCAAGCGCCCCGTCGACCAGCTCCGCCACCGCGGGTGCCGTGCCACCGTGCGCGCGCACCTGGGCAACGCACTCGACCGGCCCGTCCAGGTCGACGTGAGCGATGGGGGAGGAAGCGGAAATCCCCGTCACCGCGAGCTTTTCGACCGCGCCCACCCGAACGTTGCCGGAGACGGGCTCCAGCGACAGCACGTACCTCGGCCGTCCATCAGGCGCCGGTCCATCGATGCCGAGTCCCTTGCGCTGCCCGACGGTGAACTCGTGCACTCCGGCGTGACGCCCGAGCACCGCGCCGGTCTCGTCGTCGATCAGCAGGCCAGGCTTGGTGTCCATGCGGCCCGCGAGGAACTTCTGCGTGTCGCCGTCCGGGATGAAGCAGATGTCGTGCGAGTCCGGCTTTTTCGCGACGGACAACCCGCGCGCGGCGGCCTCGATCCGCACGTCGTCCTTGGTGGTGTCCCCCAACGGGAACATCGCGTGCGCGAGCTGGTCGGCTGTCAGCGACGCCAGCACGTACGACTGGTCCTTGCCGAGATCCGCGCTGCGGCGCAGTTCCGGACGGCCGTCAACCATCTCCAGACGGGCGTAGTGCCCGGTGCACACGGCGTCGAAGCCGAGCGCGATCGCCTTGTCCAGCAACGCCTCGAACTTGATCCGCTCGTTGCACCGCAAGCACGGGTTGGGCGTGCGCCCGGCCGCGTACTCGGCGACGAAGTCCTCGACGACCTCTTCGGTGAACCGCTCCGCGAAGTCCCAGACGTAGAACGGAATCCCCATCATGTCGGCCGCACGGCGCGCGTCGTGCGCGTCCTCGATCGTGCAGCAGCCGCGGGCACCGGTGCGCAACGTGCCGGGCTTGGCCGACAGTGCCAGGTGGACACCAGTGACGTCGTGTCCCGCTTCGACGGCTCGTGCCGCCGCCACCGCGGAATCGACACCACCGCTCATCGCCGCGAGGACCTTCACTGCTTGACCACCTTCCGGGAACGCCTCATGCCTGCCAGACCTGCCGTACGCGCGCGCTCGACCACCGGGCCGATGACCGCCGCGAGTTTTTCAACGTCCGCGCGCGTCGACGTATGCCCGAGCGAGAACCGCAGAGATCCACGTGCCAACGCCGGCTCGACACCCATCGCCAGCAGCACGTGCGAAGGCTGCGCGACACCGGCCGTGCACGCGGAGCCCGTCGAGCACTCGACACCGCGTGCGTCGAGCAGCATCAGCAGGCTGTCGCCCTCGCAGCCGGGGAACGTCAGGTGCGCGTTGCCGGGCAGGCGGTCGACCGGATCGCCGTTGACGATCACGTCCGGCACCACCGCGCGCACCGACGAGATCAGCTCCTCGCGCAACGCGACGAGCTCGGCAGCCCGCTGTTCCTGCTCGTCCACCGCGATCCGCACCGCGCGCGCCAGTCCGACGATCGACGGCATGTCCAACGTGCCGGACCGCACGTCCCGCTCCTGGCCGCCACCGTGCATCAACGGCGCGCACTTCACGTCACGAGCCAGCAGCAGCACACCGACGCCGTACGGGCCACCGACCTTGTGCCCGGTCATCGTCAACGCCGAAGCGCCGGAAGCAGCGAAATCAACCGGCACCGCGCCCACGGCCTGCACCGCGTCCGTGTGGAACGGCACACCGCGCTCAGCACAAACGCGTGCGATGTCGTGCACCGGATTGATCGTGCCGACCTCGTTGTTGGCCCACATCGTCGTGACGAGCGCGACATCGTCCGCAGAGGCGTCCAGAGCGTCCGCGACCGACGAGGCCGACACGCGGCCGAACCGGTCGGTCGGCAGCCAGGTGACCTCGGCGCCCCGCTGCTCCAGCCACTCGACGGCGTCCAGCACGGCGTGGTGCTCGACGGCCGAGGCCAGGACCCGGCGCTTACCGGAAGCCCAGTAGATGCCCTTGACCGCGAGGTTGTCGCTCTCCGTGCCGCCACCGGTGAAGAGCACCTCGGACGGCCGGGCGCCCAGCGCGTCGGCGATCGTCTCGCGGGCCTCCTCGATCGCACGCCGCGCCCGCCTGCCGGAGGTGTGCAGCGACGAGGCGTTGCCCGTGGTGGACAACGCCTCTGTCATCGCCGCGACCGCCTCTGGGTGCATGGGGGTCGTGGCAGCGTGGTCGAGATAAGCCATCAGGGCTCAAGGGTAGCCCGCATGCGGGGTCCGGTCAGAATCGCTCCCACCACGGCCAACGCCGCCATGGACAGGTTCAGCACCACCACGCCCGCGGTCGGTGCGGTGGCCACCACCACGACGCCGCCGAGTCCGATCATGGTCGCGGAGAAGAGCATGTCCGAGATCTGCAGCGCCGCCGAGTTGAACCCGCGGTCTTCCTCGGGTGACGCGGCCATCATCAGCACGCCGACGCTGGACGTCGCCATGCCCATGCCCGCGCCCGCGATGGCCCACAGGATCAGCGTCGCCCAGGCCGGTCCCCACGTGGGTGCGATGAGCGTCACGGCCGCGATGCCGGTCGCGACGAACAGGAAACCGACGCGGACGAGGGTGTGGCGCTCGATCTCGGGGTGCCGCGACGCCCACATCGACGCGCTGGCCCAGCCGAGCGCGCTCAGTGTCAGCGGCAGACCCGCCTCCAGGGGCGAGTAGCCGTGCACGACGGTCAGTGTGAGCGGGATGAAGCCCTCGACGGCGAAGAACGTGCCAGCGAGCAGACCGCGCGCCAGGATCGTCACCGGGAGGCCGCGCCGGGCGATCAGCGTGCCCTTGGGCAGCAGGATCCGCAGTGCGGAAGCCAGCAGCAGCAACGCCACCGCGAGCAGCCACCACGTGCGGTGCTGCAGCGCCCAGCTCAGGCTCGCCACGCCCACACCGACCGCCACGGCGGCGAGCGGGAGGTATTTGCGTTGCGGTGGGGTCGCGTCGTGCGGAGGCAGCTTCTTGAGCACCGGGATGAGCAGCAGGCTGCCGAACACCACGAGCGGCACGATCGCGAGGAACACCAGCCGCCAGGAGACGTGCTCGGTCGCCCAGCCCGCGACCGCCGGCCCGACCAGCGACGGCACGACCCACGCGGCGGACAGCGCGCCGAAGACCGCGGGCCGGTCGGCCTCGGGGTAGGCGAGCGCGATCAGCACGTAGATCGCGACGATCAGGAAGCCCGCGCCGAAGCCCTGCAGCACGCGGCCGACGAGCAGCACGGTCATGGTCTCGGCCACACCCGCGACGACCAGGCCGGCGAGAAACAGGGTGACCCCGATCAGCACCGAGGGCTTCGGACCGCGCCGGTCGGAGAGCCGCCCGGAGAAGACCGTCGCGATGACGCTCGCCGCGAGGTTCGCGAGGAACGGCCACGCGTACAGCGCCTCGCCCTTGAGCTCGTGGACCATGGTGGGCATCGCCGTGCCGACGCCCATCGCCTCGAAGGCGAGGAGCGTGACCAGCAGGAGGATGCCCGTCGTGGGCCAGCGGCGGTCAGGCGACCAGAGGCGTGATGGTGCGGGCGCGGTGAGAGTCACCTGCTGATGGTGCTATCTCCAGTTCGGTCGAGGTCAAGCGGTTTGACTGTTCCTCGGCGAGTTTCGCCAGTTCGCGGCGTGTCCCGGCGCGGCCGGGAGCGATCTCGTCGAGCACGTGCACCTCGACGACGAGATCCTTGACCTTCAGCACGCGGCGGATCGAGTCGACGAGCGAGTCGCTGCCGATGAACGCCGGCTGCGTGGTGAGGTGGTCGCCGATCCGGTAGCGCAGCACGATCGGCCGCACCGGCACACCGGCGTCGAGCGCGGCCTGGAACAGCGCCGGCTTGTAGCGCCCGGAAGCGAGCCCGCACCACGTCGTGCCCTCGGCATGGATGCCGACCGCGCTGCCGTTGCGCAGGCTCGTCGCCAGCTCGCTCACGGCCTGCGGCAGCTCACGCAGCTTCTCGCGGTCGAGGTAGACCGTGCCCGCCGCCGTGATGATCCTGCCGAGCACCGGCCAGCCCTTGATGTCCTTCTTGGCCACGAGCCGGATCGGCTGCACCGCGTCGATCGCGAGCTCGTCCAGCCAGGACACGTGGTTGCTCGCGACCAGCACGCCGCGTTTCGGGATCTCCTGGAACTTCCGGGCACCGTGCACCCGCAGCCTGACCCCGAACGCCCGCAGCACCGTGTGGAACCAGAGGCGGATGGCGCTCTCCCGCTGCTTGGCCGGCAGCAGCAGAACGACCGCGATCCACACACCGCACAGAAGCGCCGCGATCGCCGTGACGGCCCGCCAGGCCTGCCTGAACGCGCTGACCTGACCCGGTGTGCCGCTGACGCACCCGTCACCGCAGGGCGAGGCGGGCATCCAGGCGTGACTCATGCTGTCTCCCCCAGGAAGAACTTGAGATAGCGCTGGTCGATGTGGTCCATGCCGAGCAGGATGAACAGGTCGGCGACCCCGAAGTCCGAGTCGAGCGCGGGCCGTCCGCAGATCCACGCGCCGAGCCGCAGGTAGCCCTTCAGCAGCGGCGGCATCACGGTCTTCGCCGGCCGCACGATCTGGTCGACGTCCCACGGGTTGTGCGGCGTGACGCGGTACTGCTCGGGCGCGTAGTGCTTGGCCTGCACCGTGTCCCACACACCGGCGGCGAGGCTGCCACCGTCCTGCAACGGGATCGACGCGCACCCGACGAGCCACTTGTGGCCGCTCAGCAGCATGTACCGCGCGATGCCGGCCCACACGAGGCTGACGACGGCGCCGTTGCGGTGGTCGGGGTGCACGCAGGAACGCCCGGTCTCGACCGTGGTGTGCCGGATGTCGTTCAGGCTGCTCAGGTCGAACTCGCCGTCGCTGTAGAGCCGCCCGGCTTCCTTCGCCCGCTCCGGCGGCAGCATGCGGTAACCGCCGACGATCTCGCCGGTGCGGTCGTCGCGCACCACCAGGTGGTCGCAGTGCTGGTCGAACTCGTCGACGTCGTGGCCGGGCACGCTGGTGTGCAGCGTCGCCCCCATCTCACCGGCGAACACCTCGTAGCGCAGTCTCTGCGCGGCGACGACTTCTTCGCTGTCACGGGCGACGAGGAGGGAGTAGCGGGGAGCGTCCTTGTCCTGCTGGACGGGGGTGCTGACAAGCAGTTCCGGCTGCGTCATGCGAACCAGGGTGAAGCCGGGTTGGCGAATGACAGCAGGTCAGAACGATGACGCCTCAATGGCAGTCGGGTTAACCCACGGTGGTCCCGTTAACGCGAATGGGCCGCCCCGTGAACGGGACGGCCCATCGAGCAGGACTGTGCTCAGCCCTTGCGCTTCTTGACCTCTTCGGTCAGCTGCGGCGCGACGTTGAACAGGTCGCCCACCACGCCGAAGTCGGCGATCTCGAAGATCGGGGCCTCGGGGTCCTTGTTGACCGCGACGATCGTCTTCGAGGTCTGCATGCCCGCGCGGTGCTGGATCGCACCGGAGATGCCCAGCGCCACGTACAGCTGCGGCGAGACCGTCTTACCGGTCTGGCCCACCTGGAACTGGTGCGGGTAGTAGCCGGAGTCGACCGCGGCGCGCGAGGCACCGACGGCGGCACCGAGCGAGTCCGCGAGCTCCTCGACGACCGAGAA
>JAVXWK010000894.1:0-6451 GCA_032230575.1 Pseudonocardiales bacterium
CGGCCGCGGTCGGTGGTCCAGAACGTGCGCACGTACGTCTGGCAGCTGCGGCAGCTGCTCGACGAACAGTTGCGCACCCACGGCACGGGCTATGTGCTCGAACTGTCGCCCGCCGAACTGGACACGCTGATGTTCGACGAGCTGGTCGCGGACGCCCGCCGACGGCCCGACGCGGCGCTGGAGTTGTTGCGGCAGGCGGAGTCCCTCTGGCGCGGCCGGCCTCTCGAAGACCTGCCGGACCACGACGCGTGGACGCCCGCCATCGCCCGGCTCGACGAGGCCCGGCTCGCGGCGACCGAGCAACGACTCGCGTTGCAGGTGACGCTGGGCGAGAGTGCCGAAGCGATCCCTGAGCTGCGGGCGTTGCTGACCGAGCACCCGTACCGCGAGAGCGTGTGCGGGCAGCTCGTGATCGCGTTGCACCAGGACAACCGGCGTGCCGAGGCGTTGCAGGTCTACGCGGACATGCGCGAACGGCTCGCCGGCGAGCTCGGCCTGGAACCGGGACCGGCGCTGCGGGAAGCCCAGCTCGCGGTGCTGCGCGACGAACCGGCGAGCGCGCCGATCCGGCAGCTGCCGCCCTCGGTGTCCGATTTCTGCGGCCGCGCGACGGAAACCGGGGCCCTGGTCGCGGCGTTGCGGCGTGGCTCGGTGTCCGCGCCGGTCGCGGGCGTGACCGGACCACCGGGCGTCGGCAAGTCGACGCTCGCGATCCGGGTGGCGCACCAGGTCGGTGATCACTTCCCGGACGGCCAGCTCTACGTCGACCTAGGCGGCACCTCGGACCACCCGCGTGAGCCGAGCGATGTGCTCACGGAACTGTTGCACGCCTTGGGAGTCACCGGCGCCGGGTTGCCCGCGCAGGTCACCGCTCGTGCCGCCCTCTACCGCTCCAGGCTCGCCGGGCGACGGGTGCTGGTGGTGCTCGACGACGCCGCCTCGGTGAGCCAGGTCGTGCCGTTGCTGCCCGCCGACGCCGGGTGCGCGGTGCTGGTGACCAGCAGGCGCAGGTTGTCGGAGCTGCCCGGCGCACTGCAGGTGGAGCTGCTGCCGTTCGCACCGGAAGAAGCCGCGGAACTGCTCGCGGGCATCGCGGGCGAGGACCGGGTCAGCGCTCAACCCGACGAGGCCGCGGCGATCGCGTTGGCGTGCGGGCATCTTCCGCTGGCGATCCGGGTCGCGGGTGCCCGGCTGGCCGGGCGCGGCGGGTGGTCGATGCAGGTCCTGCGCGAGCGGCTGGTCGACGAGTCGACTCGGTTGCGCGAGCTCAGTTCTGGCGAGCTGGCGGTGCGCGCGAGCTTCGACCTGAGCGTCCGGCAGCTGCGGGAGCGCGAGTTCCAGGCGTTCGTGCGGCTGGCGTTGCTCGGGCCGCACGACTTCCCGGGCTGGGTGGTCGAAACGCTGCTCGACGAACCGGGCACCGAGCACCTCGTGGACCGACTGGTCGACGCTCACCTGCTCGAATCCTTCGGCGCCGACGGCATCGGCCAGCCGCGCTACCGGCTGCACGACCTGCTGCGGTGCCACGCGCTGGAGCTGGTCCGCTCGTCGCCCGACCGGCTGAGTGCGTTGGAACGAACACTGCGGGCGTGGCTGTGGCTCGCGGTCACGGCGGCGCGGCGATTACCTGTCACGTTCGGCACGACGATCGCCGACGTCGGCCCCGTGTCTGCGCCGGAACACCTGCTGGCCGAGCCGGTCGCGTGGTTCGAGGCGGAACGGCGGACGTTGTGCGGTGCGGTCGACCTCGCGGCGGCCGCGGGTCTCGACGAGGTGGCGTGGCAGCTCGCGGCGGCCTGTGTGCCGTTCTTCGACCTGCACAGCCACTACGAGGACTGGGCTCGCACTCACGCACGGGCGTTGCAGAGCGTTCGCGTGGCGGCCAACAAGGCAGGCGAGGCGGCGTTGCTGCGCGGCATCTCCCAGGTGCACATCTACCGCAACGAGTTCGCCGACGCCGAGCAGGGACTGCTTGCGGCACAAGAGCTTTATCGCTCGATAGCAGACGAACGCGGTCAGGGCATCGCCGTCGCGGGCATCGGTGTGGTGTACCGGCTGCGGGCGGAGTACGAGCGCTCGATGGAGTTCTACGTCGAAGCGTTGCGGCTGCTGGAATCCGCCGGCGATCTGCATTCCGTCGCGCACGTCCGGGCCTCGATCGGCGGGGTGCACGGCTCGCTCGGCAAGCCCGACGAGGCACGGGAATGGCTCACCGGCGCCCGGCAGCTGGCCGCGGATCTCGGTGACGCACACCGGGAAGCGCTCGTGCTGGTCCGGCTCTCCGCCCTCTACCGCAGCACGGGCGAGCACGAGGAGGAGCTGATCAGCGCACGCCGGGCCGTGACGATCCTGATGGACCTCACCGACGAGCGGTGCACGGCGTTCGCCCAGGTCGAGCTCGCCGAAGCGCTGATCTCGAACGGTCACCCGCAGGAGGCGCACGACCTGGTGCAGCAGGCGCTGGAAACCTACCGCCGCACCGGAAACCGGGAAGGCGAACCCGCCGCGCTGCGCACCCTGGCGCGCGCGGCGGGTTCGCTGCCTCAGCTGCTGTTGCCGGGCTTCCAGCCGAGGTAGTGGCTGAAGTGCGACGTCGACGTGGCGTGGCCGATCTTGTTGTTGACGTCGGTCGACCAGAAGCCGCCCGCGCCGTCCGCGATGCCCACGTGGCCGTACTGGCTGATGTCCCAGAAGACGAACGCGCCCTTGGGCGGCGTGCCGGTGGTGTGGCGGGCACCGTCGGAGGACCGCCAGTGCTCGATCGCCGACGCGTGGTGCGTCGAACGGTTCCACGCCAGGCGGACCGCGCGCTCGCAGTAGCCCTCGTAGGCGGTGCTGCCGCGGCGGTCGGACATCCACTTGACGGCGCCGGCCGCCGTCTGCTGGATGCTGATGTCAGACGCGGTGGACGTGTCGCCGAGCTGCGCCTGCGCGATCTCGACGTTCGGGCTGAACGCTTCCCCGGTGGCCGCGCCGGCCGGCGCGGCGGTGCCGATCAGAGCTGCGCCCAGCAGCCCGATGGCCGCGATCGTGACTTTGGTGAACCGCATGAGATCCCCTTTTCGCTGTCTGCACTGCTCCCACAGCGTCTGGGGGCCTCATCCACGGCGAATACACCGCTGATACACCGGCGTCGAGGTACGTCCGTTCGGCCCTATCGAACAGGTCCTGTGCCACGCGCGCCCAGGGCCCTTCGCGTGTTGTTCTCGATGGACACTCCTGAGGAGGTGGACCATGTCCGGTCTGCTCGTCAAAAGCTTCGACAAGCCCGAGGAGACCCGCCCCTTCGAACAGGGCATGGGTCAGCTGGAACTGCTCAACCTCGACTCGGGCCCAGTCGGCCGTGCCGTCTTCCAGCCGGGCTGGCGCTGGTCGGAACACGTCAAGCCGATCGCGCAGACCGACAGCTGCATGGTGGCGCACAAGGGTTACTGCGTCTCGGGCCGGATGCAGATCGTCATGGACGACGGACAGCAGGAAGAGATCGGGCCCGGCGACTTCATGATGGCGGAGCCAGGGCACGACGCCTGGGTGGTCGGCGACGAACCCTGCGTGCTGGTCGACTGGCAGGGCGAGTCCGACTACGCCAAGAGGAGCTGACTCACAAGCCCTTCAGCATCAGCTGGAGCGCGAACTCGAACCGCTCGTGGCCGGAGCCCGAGTTCAGCTCGTCCGCGTGCTCGACCGTGTGCGGGAACCGGCTCACCGGCAGCATTCGCAGCCGCGCCAGGATCTCGTCCCGGTCGACCACGCGGCTGTCCTCGTCGCGGTCCGGGTGGCGGCGCAGTGACGCCTCGACGGTGTAGGCGCTGACGTAGAGGAGCGCGGCGTCGATCGTCCACGCCGCGGGCTGCGGTGCCACGCCGCCTTTGAGCAGGATCGCGAGCAGGCCCTCGGTGATCCGGAGCGTGTCCAGGTTGGCCGGGGCCGCGGCGAGCGCGGCCTGCGCGATGCCCGGATACCGCAGGAACTGGTCGCGCAGCTGCCCGCAGACGCCGGTGAACTGCGCGCGCCACCGTCCGGCGTGCGGCGTGGGCAGCGAGACGTTCCGGCTCAGGGTGCCGATCAGCAGGTCGTCGAGCTCGGCCTTGTTCCGCACGTGCGCGTAGAGCGAGGCCGGGCCGGTGCCGAGCGCGGCGGCCACGCGTCGCATGGTCAGCGCGGCGAACCCCTCGGCCTCGACCAGCGCGAGCGCCGTCGTGACGATGCGGTCGACCGTGATCGGTTCCTTGCGCACCGGTGCCGCGTCCAGCGCCGCGATCTGGGCCGCCCACTCTTCCCGCGACGAGCTCTTCCGCTTCATGTGACCAGCCTACCAGTTGACACGAACAGTGTTCGTCCGTAGAACAGTGTTCGTGCTGACTCAGACCTCCCCGCGGTCGCTGCGGGAAGCGTGGATCGCCCTCGCCGGGCTGTCCGCGGTGTTCCTCTTCGAGATGCTCGACAACTCGATCCTCAACGTCGCGCTGCCCACGATCGGCCGCGACCTGAATGCCTCGACGACCGCGTTGCAGTGGGTGTCGAACTCCTACGCCGTCGTGTTCGGCGGCCTGATGCTCGTGTTCGGCGCGGTCGCTGACCGGTTCGGACGGCGTCGCGTGATGCTCGTCGGACTGGTGCTGCTGGGCGTCGCGAGCCTGGCGACCGTGTTCGTCACGTCCGTGGCCGAGCTGATCGCCGTGCGGTCGCTGATGGGCGTCGCGGCGGCGATGACCACGCCGGGCTCGATCGCGCTCGCGTTCCGGCTGTTCCAGGACGACGACCTGCGCGTGCGGGCGATGACGTTCATCTCGACCGTGGGCCTGGTCGGTCTCGCGGTCGGCCCACCGCTCGGCGGCTTCGTGCTCACGATCGCGCCGTGGCAGGCGTTGCTGCTGATCAACGTGCCGATCTCGGCGTTCGCGTTCGTCGGCATCAGCCGCGGTATCGGCGCCGACACCGAGTTCCACCGCGACCCCGCGGACGTCCTCGGCGGTGTGCTCGGCACCGCGACCATCGTGCTCGCGCTGGTCGTGCCGACGTTCTTCGTCGAGCAGGGCGCCGGCTCGTGGATCCCGTGGACCGCAGCCGCACTCACGCTCGCGATGGCCGTCCTCTACGTCGTACGCGCGCGCTCAGCCAGCCACCCGCTGCTCGACCTGAAGCTCGTCGCCCGGCCGTTGGTCGCCAGCGGTCTCGCGTACAAGGCCGCGACCGGGCTGGCGGCGGCCGGTCTCACCTACCTCGTCACGCTCCAGCTGCAGCTCGACTGGCAGTGGTCACCCGCGCTGGCGGCCGCGGGCATGCTGCCGCAGGTCGTCGTGCTGATCGCGAGTGGCCCGTTCGTCAACCGGTTCGTGCGCTGGGCCGGCCTCGACCGGGCCGCGTGGTTCGGCGGCGCGGTCACCGTGGCCGGGCTCGCCGTCTACGCGCTGCTGGGCCGGCTCGGGTACCCGCCGGTCGCCGCCGCCCTGGTGCTGGTCGCCGTCGGCATCCGCGTGGTCGGTGCCGTCGCGGGCGTCAACGTGCTGAAAGGCCTGCCGGAGAACAGGACCTCGATCGGTGCCGCGCTCGTCGACACCGCCTCGCAGGTCACCTCGGCCGCCGGTGTCGCCGTCAGCGGCACCGTCCTCGCGCTGATGTTCGCCGGCACCATCGCCCAGCCGGGCTGGACCGACGCGCAGACCGCCCAGTTCGAGAACGCGGTCACCACGGGCAGTCTGCTGCTCACCGCCGTCGCGGCCGCGCTCGTCGGCTGGGCCTGCCTCCGGATGCGTCGCGCCTAGGAACGCTCCTCCACCGGCACGTACTCGAACGTCGGACCCGCGTTCGCCTTCATGAGCCCCTGCGCCAGTGACTTCAGCTGGTACATCGTGCCGACGGTGGCGCCGAGCTGCGACGGGTTGCCGTTGAAGACCTCCTCGAGTTGGTAGAGCAGCAGGCAGTAGGCGTTGTTGAACTGCTCCTGCGCGACGCGGATCTCGCTGCCTTCCGGGTAGTCCGCCATGCGGGGGTCGGGCCGCATCGGCAGCACGCCGTCGTAGTCGACGACGATCCGCTCCCCGGTCGGCCCGGACCGCGGGGTGTCGCCGGTCTGGTAGCGGCGGCCGTGCTTGAGCTCCTGGAACCGGTAGTAGTGCGCCACTTCCTCGCGGTCGGGGTGGAAGACGTCCCGGTCGCCGTCCCACACGTCGGTGCGCGCGGCTCCCTCGCCCTGCTCCACGATCTCGCCCAGCGCGGCCAGGGCGGACTTCAGGTCGCGCACCGGCATCACCGAACCACCGGCGGTGCGCAGGTGGAACTCCCCGACCTGCCGCTTCGGGTCGCCGCAGAAGACCGCGTCCTCCCCCAGCTCGTCGCACAACGCGCGAATGCCCGCCTCGATCGCCGCGTAGAACTGGCCGATCGTCTCGTACCCGTCCGCTTCGGCCGGCGCGTCCGCCGACGCGGGCTGCTCGATGCGCAGGAACAG
>JAVXWK010000921.1:0-23676 GCA_032230575.1 Pseudonocardiales bacterium
TTGATGCGCAAGTTCGGTGTCACCGCGCCGCGTACCATGGCGAACCCGGGCGAGCTCACCGGCACCGAACTGCGCATCGTCGAACTGGTGCGCGCGGGCCAGACGAACCGCCAGATCGCCACCGAGCTCGAGACCTCGGAGAAGGCCGTCGAGCACCACCTCACCCGCCTGTTCCTGCGCACCGGTGTCCGGTCGCGCGTGGAGCTGGCCGCCGCGAGCCTCGCAGGCAGGCTCGATGATCGAGGAGCCACCGGATGACGGGAACGCTCGGCCACACGGACACTCCTGCCTCGAACCTCATCGCCAGAGATGACGCACACACGAGCGTCGTGTGGCCGTTGTTGTCGGGGACCACGCGGCTGGTGCTCGTCACCGGACCCGCGGGCGTCGGCCGCACGGCGCTCCTCAACGAGGTCCGGGACACGCTCGAACATCAGCGTGTGCGCACAGCAGACGTGCCACTGCTGCGCGCCGACCGCAACCGCCCTCAGGCTGTGGTCGCCCGTGTGCGCGAGGAACTCGCACGGTGGTCACGGCCACCGGTGCTGTTCCTCGACGACCTGCACCGCCTCAACCACGACGTGTTGCGCGCGCTCCTCGACGCGTTGCCCCAACTGGCAACCTGCGTCGTCGGTAGCTACCGCACGCCCGTGCGTCTCGAACACACCGATCTGGCCGATGCGCTGAAGTCGAGCGCGCTCACCGAGATCGTGCCTCTCACGCCGTTGAACCGCGCCGAGGTCAACCTCATGTTCACCGGCCTGCTCAACGTGTCGGCGGACCCGGAACTCGCGCGCAGACTGCACAAGGACAGCCGTGGCGTCCCCGGCCTGGTCGACCTCGCCGTCGACGGCTACCTGCGCGGCGGCGCGCTGCGGATCATCGACCGCACCGCCTACCTCGTCGACGAACCACGCGGCACCGGCCACCGGCACCCCGCGGTCGAACGCATCCGGCTGCTCGGCGAGGACGCCTGGCAGACCGCGAAGGCCATGGCGATCCTCCACCCGCTCGGCGTGGCCGCGGAAGAGCTCCTCGGCGACACCCGCGGGTTGCCCGAACTGGAAGCCGAGGGCGTGCTCGTACGGCACGACGACGGCTACCGGTTCCGTGCGCCCGTGCTCGCCCATGCGCTCGCGGCCAGCCTCGGCCCGTACGAGCGTCACGACCTCGGATGGCGTGCGGTGAGCGCGATCTGGGAGGGCAGGGCGTTCTGCGCCGACCCCGGCTATCTGCCGGACCGGCTGATCGACGCGGGCGGGTTCGCCGACGCGGAGAAGGCCTGCGCCCAGCTGCTCTCCGCGGGCAAGGCCGCGGTTCGGCACGACCCGTCAGCGCGGCGTTGGCTGCGCGCCGCCGCCGACCGGGCCACGAGCCCGACGCAGCAGGCGGAAGCGTTGTTCATGCACTCCGTCGCCTGTGCGTCCCACAACGACTTCGTGACGGCGATGGCCAGCGCCGAAGCAGCCCTCGAGCTGCCGGACGAGTTCACCCCGGACCAGATGCAGGAGCTGCACCTCATCCGGCTCGTGGGCATGTGCGCGGCGGGGGACAGGGCCGCGCTGCGCAAGGTCGCCGACAACAGCTGGCGTTCGCTTCCCGGTGGCACCGCAGCGCGGTTCATCGGCCGTGCGGTGGCCATGTGCTACACGGACCGATGGGACGAAGCGGCGACGTTGCTCGGCAGCACGCGCGGCATGTGGCGCCTCGGCAACGCGGCCACGGTGACGTTCGGCGAGCTGTTCGGGATGAGCGCGGCGCTGATGTCCGGACGCATGGCCGACTTCGAACGCGTGACCAGCGATCCCGGCCTGTGCCCGCTCTACGCCGTCGACCGGCACCGGCCCGCGCTGCAGGCCGCGATGGCACGCTGCCTCATGCTGGCGGGGGAGATGAAGCGCGCCGAACGGATGCTCGTGGGCCAAAAGCTCGAAGCCGCCGACCTCGCGTTGCTGCAGGCCGCCGACGGACGCTGGGACGACGCGCTCGGCAACGCCCGCAAGGCATTGGTCACCGGCTCGACACTCGGCCAGGTCGCGGCACACACGGCGTTGGCACACGACCTCGCCACTATGCTCGTCACACGCGCGAAGCTCACCCGTGCGCGCGAGGTCATCGCTGACGCGCGCGCAGGCCAGAACATCCTCCCGCACCTGCTGGACGCCCCGGAGTCCGACCTCGAACTCGTGCTGGGTGCTCGGGACAAGAGCCGGCGGGCACTGCAGCGCGGCCTCGCGTTCGCCGCCCAGTACGCGATCGTGATCGGCACCGACGAGCTCGAGATGCGGCTCGCCGTGCTGTCGCTCGAGGACGGCGACCGCGAGGACGCCGAGTTCCGCGTCGAACGGCTCGCGGACATCGCCGAGACCATGGACACCGGCCGCGCGCACCGCAACCACCTGCTGGCCCGCGCGGTGACCTGGCACGACAAGCGGGCGGCCGCCGAGGTGCGCAGGATCGTCACCGAACGGGACCACCCGCACGAGATCGCGCTGACGTTGACCGCGTTGGCGTCGCACGGACTTGGTGACGCGCGGACGTTGCGTGAGGCCTACGAGCTGTTCGGCATCATGGACGCGTTGCTGCCCAGGGCTTTGCTGCGTCACATCATGCGTGAACACGGCGTGGCGGTGCCGGGTCGTGCGGCGACCACGGCCGAGCAGGAACGGCTGCTCGCGTGCCTGGTCGCGGAGGGGCTGACGAACCGCGAGCTGGCCGGCGTGCTCAGGTCAACGGAGAAGAGCATCGAGGCCAAGCTGACCCGGCTCTTCCAGCGCACCGGTTACCGGTCACGGGTGGAGCTGGCGACGGCGATGCTCACGGGTGAGTACCACTGACGAGCGCGTCCACCACCACGGACGCCGGTTCGGAGAGATTCAGCCACGCCACGACGACGCGGTGCCTCTCTCGTGAGCCGCCACGCACCCGTAGTACTTGCACGCCTTGAGGAACAGACGCTGCGAGAGACTCCGGCAACGTCGTGATTCCCGCACCGGACGCCACGAGCTGAAGCTTGGCCATCCAGTCACGGGCCATGTGCGCGACGACCTGTCGTTCGTCCACGCCCGGCCACACTCCGAGGCCGGGCGGCGGCGAGGCGATCCATGCCCACCCGCGCAGATCTTCGACGTCGACGAAGTCCTTGTGCGCCAACGGGTGTGTGGTCGGCACGGCCAGCACCAGCTCACGTTCGTCGAGCACCTTGACCCGGAGAGCGGGCGTCTCGTCGTCCAGCGGTGACAGAGAAGTGAGCACGGCGAGATCGACGGTCCTGGCTCGCAGCGCGCGCACCAACGACGCGGTGGTGCCCTCGCGCGTGGTGACGGTCAACGCCGGATGGCTGCGCCTCAAGGCGGCCAACGCCGACGGGACGAGAGTGCCGCCCGCGCCCGCGAACCATCCGAGCCGCACGGTGCCCGCGGTGGCCGGGAGACCGGACAACTCCCGGCTGGCCGCGTCCAGTTGGGCGAGAACCAGCCCCACGTGCCGCAGCAGCACGTGCCCGGTGTCGGTCAGTTGGACGCCATCACGCTGACGGTCGAGCAACGGCGCGCGCACGACCCGTTCGAGCGCGGCGATCTGCCGGGACACCGCGGACTGCGTGTAACCCAGCGCCGACGCGGCCGAGCTCAGCGTCCCGCGCTCGGCCACCTCCTGGAACACCCGCAACGACACCAGCGGAACCGCCGTGAGATCCATGCGGCCATGATGGCCGGATCACCCCCGTGAGTTGAGGAACCGTGCGACCGGCCACACGCCGTCCGAGGTGTTGCCGAGCACCGTGCGAGTCACACCCGACTCCGGTTCGTGCACGGTCTTGAACGACACCCCGGCGTCCTGCCCGACCAGCTGCACCTGGCTGGTCGACCCGTGCAGCCAGAAGCCGAGGCCGTAGCGGAGCTTGTCCTCGGGGATCTCGCTGTGCGGCTCGACCATCTCGGCGACCCACTCGTGCGACACGATCCGGCCGGCGAAGAACGCCTTCCACAACGCGCTGACGTCGGCCGCCGTCGTGAAGATGCCTCCGTCGCCACCGCCGCGGATCGGCAGGTGGAACACGTTGGTACGCCACTCGCCGTCGATCGGCAGGTACCCGACGGCGGTGCGTGAGCCGAACGAGTCCGACCTGATGAACTCGGTGTCGGCGAGGCCCGCCGGTTCGCTGACCCGCTGCCGCACGAGGTCGTGATACGGGACGCCGCTCGCCCGTTCCGCGATCAGCGACAGCACCACGTAGCCGCCGTTGTTGTAGGCGAACCGGGTGCCGGGCGGGAACTTCTGCGGATACCCGTCGAGGATCGGCACGTACTGCTCGATGTCACGCAGGTTCTGCACGGGCACCGGCAGGATGTAGTCGTCGATGTCGGTGATGATCTCTTCGTCGAAGTAGTCACCGATGCCGGACCGGTGCGCGAGCAAGTGCCCGACGGTCACCTCGTCGTCGATCAACGGCAGGTCGTCGTGAAGGAGCTCGCGGACGTGGGTGTCGTAGCCGAGCGTGCCTTCCTCGATCAGGCTCACCACGGCCAGCGCGGTGAAGGCCTTGCAGCCGCTCGCGATCGCGAACCTGGTGTCGACGGTGTTCGCGATGCCGTAGCCGCGGTGTGCGAGCCCGTACGCCTTCTCGAAGACCTGCCCGTCCTGCTCCACCCGGACCACGCCGGAGAAGTCGTGGGCACGGGCGACCTCGTCCACCTCTGCTTCCATGCGGCGACCGTGGCATGGCCGCCGCCCGGAACGCGCGTTCTTTTCCGACTACGGGTGATAGCGGCCGGCGATCTCGGTGATCTCCCCGCGCCAGTTGAAGGTCAGGCAGGGCGCGTACGGCGGGGACTGCATCGCCAGGAACTCCTCCCGGCTGCACTCGACCGCCCCGAGTCCGTTCCACGCCAGGTCGAGCCCTTGCGTCGGCGGTGACTCGCAACCGAACGCCGTGCGGATCACCGCGTCGTCGGCGAGCTTCGCCACGTGCGGCTTCTCGGAGGCCTTGAAGACGTAGGAGTTGTTCTCCTCGGTATGCCTGGACTCGCCTTCGACCCACTCGACGGTGCCGTCGGGATGGATCGCGGTGATCACCGTCGTCCACTCCGTGGTCGTCGTCTGCCACACCACGACGCCCGCTACCGCCGCCACCACGGCCCCGGCCGCCCACACCCAGCGCTTCATGCCGATCTTGACGTCGTGATCGGCCTCGGGGTTGCGTGCGTGTAATATCACGATCGTACTAAAACGATGGGGGATGAATGACGCTGGGACTGATGGCCGCGCTGGCCGGGTTGGCGCTGCTGGACTCGACGAGCATCGGGACGTTGTTCATCCCGATCTGGCTCATGCTCACGCCGGGGCGGCTGAAGCTCAGCAGGTTCGGCGTCTACCTAGGCACGATCACCGTCTTCTACTTCGGGGTCGGCATCCTGATCGTGCTCGGCGCCTCGCAGGTGATCGGCCACCTCGACAGCGAGATCGCGTTGTGGGTCCAGCTGGTGATCGGTGTGGTCCTGTTCGTCGTCAGCTTTCGGTTCGACGGCAGGAGGAAGCCGGACACCGGCAAGTGGCAGGAGCGGATCAACGCCAACGGCTCCGCGGCCGCGCTGGCGGGCATCGCGGTGCTCGCGGGTGTCGTCGAGCTCGCGACGATGCTGCCGTACCTGGGCGCGATCGGCATGATGAGCGCCGCCGACCTCAAAGCGCCACAGATCGGGCTGCTGCTCGCCGGATACTGCCTGGTCATGATCGTGCCGGCGGTCGTGCTGCTCGGCGGGCGGCTGGCGTTGCGGGCGAAGATCGAGCCGCTGCTGACCCGGATCAGCACGTGGTTCGCGGAGAAGGGCGCCGGTATGACGGGCTGGATTCTCGGCATCGCCGGGTTCCTGGTGGCACGGGATGCCATCGCTCGGCTGTTCTTCCTGTGAACCATTTGGTCCAGTTGGCTGAACGACCGCGTTTCGTTTTCCTCCTACACTCGCGAGGATGACTGGGCTGGACGATCCGCGCAGATCGGTCCCGCGGGAGCTGGCGCCGTTGCTCCGAATGGAAGTGGCGCCGGTTTCGGTGAGTATTTTCGAGGCGATCGAGAAATCGATTCCCGAATACAGCCAGTTCAGGGACAACGTCGTCGATGGCATTCGACAGGCGCTGGTGAAGTTCGTCGACATGATCGCCGATCCCGATTCCGAGCCGGATCCGCACGACGACATCCACCGCAAGCTCGGCGCGTGGGAGTTCAAGTCCGGCCGCAGCCTCGACAGTCTGCAGGCGGCGTACCGGATCGGCGCGCGGGTGGCGTGGCGGCACGTGTGCGGGTTCGCCGAGCAGCGGGAGCTGTCGCTGCGGCAGATGTCGGTGCTGGGCGAGGCGATGATCGCCCACGTCGACGAGCTGGTGAGCCTGTCGGTCGAGGGGTACGCGGCCGCGCAGGCGAGTGCCGCGGGGACGCTGGAGCGCAAGCGGCGCAAGCTGATGGAGCTGCTGGTCGGTGATCCGTCGAGCAACTGGCAGAGCGTCGTGCAGGCGGCCGGCGCGGCGGCGTGGCCGATGCCCGACCGGCTGTGCGCGGTGGCGTTCGAGCCGTCTGCCGCACCCGTCGACGACCTGCCGCCGGACGTGCTGGTGAACTTCGAGGACGCCACGCCGTACCTGCTGGTGCCGAACCCGGTCGCGGTGTCGCGCTGGATCCGCCGCGCGCTGCCGGGCTGGCGGGCGGCGGTCGGGCTGCCGGTGGTGCCCGCGGAGGCGCCCTGGTCGCTGGCCTGCGCGCGCCGGGTGCTGGTGCTGGCGCGGGAGAAGGTGCTGCCGGACCGCCCGGTGCTCGACTGCGCCGATCATCTGGTCGAGCTGACCGTGCTCGCGGACGAGTTCCTCGCCCGGCAGTTGGCGGAACGGGCGTTGGCGCCGTTGGCATCGTTGACGGAGAGGCAGCGCACGAAGCTCGCCGAAACGCTGCTCGTGTGGCTGTCGGCACGCGGCGGCGCCCCCGAGGTGGCCGCCCGGCTGCAGGTGCACGCGCAGACAGTCCGCTACCGGGTGAACCAGTTGGACGAACTGTTCGGCGACCGAATGCACGACGCCGAGGAGCGGTTCACGCTGGAGCTGGCGCTGCGCGCGCACTATTTGTTGGATCGCGACTGATAAACCGCTCGGAGCCAATTCGTACGCAGGTGATAAAACCGGTTTTTCTCTTGCATTGCGGAATCTCCGCTGGTTACTTTACTGACGAGTAAAGCAACACCGCCTTCTTGCAGTTCAATGTCGTACTCACGGAGGTCCCTGCAGATGAAGACCCTCGCACGCGCCGCTGCCTGCGTACTGGCCGCCGGAGCACTGAGCGTGGTCACGGCCGTCCCGAGCCTGGCCGCGACCGCCTCGCTGAACATCACGTACTCCTGCAACTTCACGCTCATCGGTGCGCAGGACATGCCGACCACGGTCAGCTCCACCGACCTGCCGGACTCCGCGACCGTCGGAGTGCCGACCGCGGTGTCCAACACCACGGTGAAGAGCACGGTCTCCGAGGACGCCACCACGACGCTGGGCTTCCTCGGCGCGAAGTCCGTCGACGGCACGATGACCAGCAACGTGCCGGTCGTCAACGGCAGCGCCACCCAGACGCTGACGTCGGTGTCGACGATCCCGAACACGCCGGTGCCGTCCAGCGGCACGTTCGACGTGACGGCCACGGGCACGTTCCCGGCGATGACGCTCGCCAACGCGGGCTCGGCGACGATCTCGCTCGGCAACGCGACGCTCAAGCTGACGCCGCGCATGGCGGACGGCTCCCCGACGTGGCTCGGCACGATCACCGTTCCGTGCACCGTCAAGGCCGGTCAGAACACGAGTTTCTACACTTTCCCGGTGGCGTAGTCCTCCCGATCCCATGATGGGATTGGCGGCATGGAGCTCCAGCAACTGGTGGACCGCATTGCCGCCGAGGTGACGCCAGGAGGTGAGGTCGCCGACTACATCCCGGCCCTCGCCAGGATCGACCCGCACGCCTTCGGCCTCGCCGTCGCCACACTGGACGGCGAGGTCTTCGGCGCTGGGGACTACCTGACGCCGTTCTCCATTCAGAGCATCTCCAAGGCGTTCATGCTGGCTCTGGCCTTGCACGCGGACGACGACGTCTGGTCTCGCGTCGGCCGCGAGCCTTCGGGATCGCCGTTCAACTCGCTGGTCCAGCTGGAGAGCGAGCAGGGCATCCCGCGCAACCCGTTCATCAACGCCGGTGCGCTCGTCGTGACCGACCATCTGGGGCTCGGGGCGGCTGACCGGCTGCTGGCCTTCCTGCGCGCGGAGAGCGGCAACGCCTCGGTCGACGTCGATCCCGAGGTCGCCAAGTCCGAGTTGGACCACTCCGATCGCAACCGCGCGCTGGCCCACTTCATGGCCTCCTACGGCAACATGCGCAACTCCGTCGACGTCGTGCTGCACGAGTACGTCCGGCAGTGCTCGATCGCGATGAGCTGCGCTGATCTTGCTCGCGCGACCCTCTTCCTGGCGCGCCACGGTGTGCGCAATGACGGCACGCGGCTGTTGGGCGTCAGCGGGGCGAAGCGGGTCAACGCCGTGATGCTCACGTGCGGCACCTACGACGCCGCCGGTCAGTTCGCCTACCGGGTCGGGCTGCCCGGCAAGAGCGGGGTCGGCGGCGGGATCATCGCCGTCGTGCCCGGGAAGTGCGCGATCTGCGTCTGGAGTCCAGCCTTGGACGCACGAGGCAACTCCGTGGCGGGGTTGGACGCCTTGGACCGATTCACCACTCTCACAGGCTGGTCGGTGTTCTGACTGGTGGTAGGAAGACGGGGTGAGCACATTGGGGAACGCACTGGCACTGGCCGAGGACGAGGCAGTCACCCTGGTCAGTGAGCTGATCCAGATCGACACCACCAACACGGGTGATCCCGCGACGCTGGTGGGGGAGCGCAAGGCCGCCGAGTGGGTGGCGGAGAAGCTGTCCGAGGTCGGGTACGAGACCACGTACGTCGAGTCGGGCGCCAAGGGTCGCGGCAACGTGATCGCGCGGCTGGCCGGTGCGGATCCGAGCCGTGGCGCGTTGCTGGTCCACGGTCACCTCGACGTCGTGCCCGCTGACGCGTCCGAGTGGTCCGTGCACCCGTTCTCCGGTGCCGTGCAGGACGGGTACGTGTGGGGGCGCGGCGCGGTCGACATGAAGGACATGGTCGGCATGACGCTGGCGCTCGCCCGGCACTTCAAGCGTGAGAACGTCGTGCCGCCGCGCGACATCGTGTTCGCGTTCCTCGCGGACGAGGAGGCCGGCGGGCTCTTCGGGGCGAAGTGGCTGGTGGAGAACCGGCCTGAGCTGTTCGAGGGTGTGACCGAGGCGATCAGCGAGGTCGGCGGGTTCTCGATCACGCTGAAGGACGACGTGCGGGCCTACCTGGTCGAGACGGCCGAGAAGGGCATCCGCTGGCTGAAGCTGCGGGTCAAGGGCACCGCCGGGCACGGCTCGATGATCCACCACGACAACGCGGTGGCGAAGCTGGCCGCGGCGGTGACCAAGCTGGACCAGCACAAGTGGCCGCTGATCGTGCGGCCGTCGGTGCGGGAGTTCTTGGACGGGGTCTCGGAGATCACCGGGCTGGACTTCCCGGACGACGACATCGAGGGCTCGATCGGCAAGCTCGGCGCGTTGTCGCGGATGATCGGCGCGACGCTGCGGGACACGGCGAACCCGACGATGTTGTCCGCGGGCTACAAGGCGAACGTGATTCCCTCGACCGCCGAGGCGACGGTCGACTGCCGGATCCTGCCTGGTCGCGAGGAGGCGTTCGACCGCGAGCTCGCCGAGCTGCTCGGGCCGGACGTCGAGCGCGAGTGGGTCGGGCTGCCGCCGGTGGAGACGACGTTCGACGGCGCTCTGGTGGACGCCATGACCGCGTCGATCATCGCCGAGGACCCCGGCGCGCGCGTGCTGCCGTACATGCTGTCAGGCGGCACGGACGCCAAGTCGTTCCAGCAGCTCGGCATCCGCAACTTCGGTTTCTCGCCGTTGAAGCTGCCGCCGGACCTCGACTTCTCGGGCCTGTTCCACGGTGTGGACGAGCGCGTGCCGGTGGATGCGCTTAAGTTCGGTGTGCGCGTTCTGGACCGTTTCCTTCGCAACAGCTGAGGAGTGCGTTGTGTCCACTGTGGATCTGACAGGCCGGGTCGCGTTGGTCACGGGCGGTGCGGGCGGGATCGGGTCGGCGGTGGTGCGCCGCCTCGCCCGGCTCGGGGCGTCCGTCGCGGTGCTCGACCTGGATGCCGCGGGGGCACAACGCGTCGCTTCGTCGGTCGGCGGGATCGCGGTGGCGGGTGACGTCGCCGATCCCGCCGTCATGCCCGCGGTGGTGGAGCAGGTGGAGAAGGAGCTGGGGCGGCTCGACATCGTGCACCTGAACGCGGGGATCGGTGGCGGGCAGGCCGGGGTGGACGACGGTCTCGACATCGCCCGGTACCGGAAGCTGGTCGGCGTCAACGTCGATCACGTGGTGTACGGGCTGTGCGCCGCTGTGCCGGCGTTGCGGCGGCAGGGTGGCGGCAAGATCGTGATCACGGCTTCGCTGGCCGGGCTCGCGGCCATGCCCGCGGATCCGTTGTACACGCTGACCAAGCACGCGGTGGTGGGGTACGCACGGGCCGCGGGGCAGGCGCTGGCTTCGGAGAACATCGTGGTGACGGCGTTGTGCCCGGGGTTCGTGGACACGTTGCTGCTCGGGGCGTCGAAGGAGGAGTTCGTCGCGGTCGACTTCCCGTTGCTGACGCCGTCGGACATCGCGGAGGCGGTGCAGACGGTGCTGGCGGAGGGCGAGCCGGGGGAGGCGTGGATCATCCAGGCGGGTGGGCAGGCTTCGCCCTACCGGTTCCGGGGAGTGCCTGGGGTCGGGCTGATGCCACCGGATGTGGTGCTCGGCCGCGTTTGATGCCGCTCCAATAACCGGATCCGCGTTGTCTCGTTAGGACGAACAGACGACACGGCGAAAGGAATCCGATGGTGCGGCTGGAGGACGGGACCGAGCTCAACGTGGTGCGGGCGGGCGATCCCGAGGCGCCGGTGACGGTCGTGCTGGCACACGGCTACGCGCTGGACCACCGCAGCTGGCACAAGGTCGTGGAAGCGCTGAGCCCTGAGTTCCAGGTCATCGCGTACGACCACCGCGGGCACGGGAAGTCGGGCGGGGCCACCAAGGAGACGGCGACGATCGAGCAGCTCGGCGACGACCTGGGAGAGCTGATCGAACGAGCGGTGCCGCAGGGTCAGGTCGTCATCGCCGGGCACTCGATGGGTGGCATGGCGGCGCTCGCCATGGCCGAGCGCAGGCCGCGACTGTTCCGGCAGCGGGTGCTGGGCAACGTGTTCGTGTCGACGGCGGCGAGCGGGCGCAGCGAGTCGTCGCTGGCGTGGCCGAAGGCGGTCGGGAAGCTCGTCCGGGAGCTTGAGCGCGCGTTCGGGCCGATCGTGCGCGCGGTGCGGGAGAGGATCGAGCCGACCAAGACCGCGGGGCTGCGGTGGTGGCTGTTCGGAGATCAGCCCTCGGACGAGGATGTCGAGCTGACCGCGGACATGGTGTGGGGGCAGTGGCCGGAGACGGTCGCGCTGTTCCGGCCCGCCGTGGACCGGTACGACCGCGAGGCCGGCCTGACCGTGGCCAAGGAGAAGGCGGTCGTGGCGGTGGTGGGCGACGAGGATCGGCTGGTGCCCGAGTCGGACGCGGTGAAGTTCGGCGGTACCTCGGTCGTCCTGGCCGATGCCGGGCACATGCTTCCGCTGGAACGACCGGCGGAGCTCGCCAACCTGATCCGCGAGGTTGCCGCGAAGGCGTGAGAAGGCCGGGCCACCCAGGAAGGCGGCCCGGCGTGGTGGTGGTCAGACGGTGGAGCGGCGGGCGCGGCCGGGCGGACGGCCGAAGAGCCGGACGTGCTCGCCGACCAGCCAGTCCTTCAGCGGCGCCCACTCCGGGTGGTGGTTGAGCACCAGGAGCCGGTGCATCCACCAGTTCGGGTCGTCGTGGCGCGGGAACGCCGCGAGCCACGCGGCCCGCTCGTCCTCCGACAGGCCCCACAGGTGCGCGAGCTGCCCCTGGGCGTCGGTGTCGAGCGACGCGGTGATCTTGCCGCCCTCGGTGTGCCATTCGGCGCGCAGTTCGCGCAACACGGCGAGGGCGCTGTCGTCGCCTTCGTCAGCGGTGACGACGACTGTGTGGAGGCCCTGCGCCGCGGCTTCGGCGAGCAGGGCTCTGGTGGACGTTTCGTCGTGCGGCAGTGCGCTGTGAGCGACCCCGACTTCATGCGGCACGAGCTCCATGACACCGAATCTGATCACATCGACAACTAGTTCGGAGAATTTTATTGCTTCAGTGTTGACTGAAGCCTCACCTTCCCGCGGTTGCCTCGCTCAGTTGCACGGACGTTGTTGTACGACCGACCTGCATCGACACCGCACAACGTTTTCGCACTACAAATGGCGTCGAGAGGAACGGTGAGGGTGTTGTTCAGCAAAGAGGCCTCGGCTCGACGCCGGGGAAGTAGTGCTCCCAGTGTTGATTGGACAGGTGCGCCGTCGTAGTGGCGCACACGCGGGCCGCGGTCGCCTCGACGTCGATGTCCCAGACGCGGACGGTGCGGTCCGCGCCGGCGGTCGCCAGGGTGCGGTTGTCCGGCGCGAAGGCCACACCCCACACCCGTTCCGTGTGTCCGTGCAGCACTGCTCGCAACTGGGGGTTGCGAGCATCGCGTACGTCCCACACGCGGATCACGTCGTCGGTCGTGCCGGCCGCGACGAGGGTGCCGTCGGGGGAGAAGGCGAGGCGTTGCAGCGGCCCGCCGTCGTTCGGCAGGGTGCCGAGCCTGCGGGGCTGGGCCGGGTCGCTGATGTCGTAGAGCGCGCCGCTGCTGCCCATGTTCGCGAACGCCATCACGGTGCCGTGGATGACGACGGTCATGACCTCCTCGCGCCCGGCCTGGCCGCCGCGGCGGATGGGGTTGGGGTTGTCGTCGGTGCGCAACGCCGGGTAGGCGCGGGGCGAGGCGGGGTTGCTGACGTCCCACAGCTGCAGCTCGCGGCTGCCGTTCGCGATGACGAGGGTGCGGTCGTCCTGGGAGAACTCGACCTGCCACACCGTGTCGGTCTTGGGCACCGCGAAGCTGCCCGCCTTCACCGGGTTGGCCGGGTCGGTGACGTTCCAGAGCCCGAGCACGCCGTCGTCCTCGGACACGGCGAGCGTCCTGCCGTCGTGGCTGAAGCTGGCGGCGACGAGCGGGCCGGCGCCGCGGATCGCCGTGGAGAGCTCGCGCGGGTGGGCGAGGTCGCTGACGTCCCAGAGAGTGTTGGTCGTGTAGGTGGAACCGAACACGACCTTGCCGCCGGGGTGGATGTCGACGGTGGACGCCTCGTCGAACTGCTCGCCTTTGGGCAGAGTGGCGATCTGCTCGGCGTGCCGGTCCTCCGGGCGCCACAGCTTGATGTTGCCGTCGGAGGAGACGGTGGCGAAGAACCTGCCGCCCTGGTCGTAGTCGAGCTTCCACACCGTCAGCTCGTGACGCGGGTAGTTGAGGTTGGCGAGGTCGAGCACGCGGACCTCGGCGTCGGTGGTGGCGCTGACCATGTGCCGCGAGTCGGCGCTGAACGTGACCGACCAGAGCGTGTCGGTGTGGCCGGCTAGAGCGGTGGCCAGCTGGACTCTGCGCGGGTCGGTGACGTCCCAGACGCGGGTGGTCTTGTCGCCGCCGCCGGTCGCCATGAACTTGCCGTCGGGGGAGAAGGCCAGCGAGTGGATGGAGAAGGTGTGGCCGGTGGCGACGCTGAGCAGCACCGGGTTGCGCGGGTCCTTGACGTCCCACAGCCGCACGTCGCCGCTGTCGGCGCTGGTGGCGAGGATGTCGTTGGGGGAGAAGGCGACGGCGTCGGAGGAGAACTTGGTGGGGGAGGAGACGATCGTGGCGAGGTGGTCCCCGGTCGCGAGGTCCCAGAGCCTGGTGGTGCCGTCCCAGGAGGCGGAGGCGATGGTGGTGCCGGTGCGGTTGACCGAGATGCCGTGCACGAGCTTGTCGCCGGCCTGGATGGTGCGCACGAGGGTGGCCGGTCCGGAGACGTCCCAGACGCGGACCGTCTTGTCCTCGCCGCTGCTGACGAGCGTGCGGCCGTCCGGGGTGAACTGGACGGCCTGCACCTGACCGGCGTGGCCGGTGATGCGGGCCTTCTCGACGGGTTTGCGCGGGTCGGCGACGTCGAAGAGCCGGATGAGGCCGTCCCAGCCCGCGGTGGCGATGGTCTTGCTGTCCGGGCTGAACGCCATGCCGTGGGTGGCGTCGTCGCCTGCGTGCACGCGGCTGAGCTCGGTGGGGTGGTAGGGGTCGCGGAAGTCCCAGATGATCAGGTTCTTGTCGTCCGCGGCGGTCGCCATGAGCAAGTTGTCGGGGCTGAACATCGCGTACGAGGCCGCGTCCTGGTGGCCGGGGACCACGGTGACCTGGGGTGCGGCGAACGTGCTGAGCAGGCTGTCGCGGGCGACCGGCAGGCCGGTCAGGCGGTAGGCGGCGAGGCGGAGCTGGCTCGCGAGGCCGGGGTCGCGGTCCTGCAGCCCGTTGGCCTCGGCGATGGCTTTCTGGGCGAGGGCGTTGGTGCGTTGCTCTGTGGTCTGGCGTTGCGCGCGCACGGCGAACACGGTGGCGGTGGTGGCCACGAGCAGCAGCGCGGCGAGCAGGGCGACGACGCGGCGCAGGGTGGTGGTGCGGCGTTTCTCGGTGGCGAGGTCCTGCTGGGCGGCGGCCTTGCTGGCGTCGAGGAAGGCCTGCTCGGCGGCGTTGAGCGCGCCGGGTTCCCTGCTGGCCCAGCCGGTGGCCTGGGCGAGCGGGACGCCCCGGTAGAGCGAGCCGGGGTCGCGGTCGTGGGCCGCCCAGTCGGCGGCCGCGGCGGTGAGCCTGCGGTGCACGCGCATGTCCTCGCGTGCCTCGGCGAGCCAGTCCTTGAGGCGTGGCCAGCCGCGGATGACGGCTTCGTGGCTGATCTCGACGGTGGCGTCGTCGACGGTGAGGATGCGGGCGGCGGCGAGGTGTTCGACGACCTCGTCGGCCGCGAGCTCTTCTCTTTTGACGTGCCGTTTGGTGTCCTCGGTGCCGTCGCCGGGGTTGACCAGACGCAGGAACACTTGGCGTGCTTGGACTTGCTGCTGTTCGTCGAGTCCTGTGTAGGCGTTCTCGGCGGTGTTGGCGATGGCGCGGGCGATGCCGCCGCTCTCGTGGTAGCTGGTGAGCGTGAGGGTGTTGCCGCGTTTCCGTTGCCACGTCTCGAGAAGCGCGTGGCTGACGTGGGGGAGGACGCCGGGTTCGCCGGTGGCGTCGGCGATGAGCCTCGCCACGAGGCCGGTTTCGAGCGCGCAGCCGACCTCGACGGCGGGCTGGGTGATGGCGCGGCGCAGTTCGTCGGTGGTCATGGGGCCGACCAGGACCTGGGCGTCCTCGACGGCCTTGACCAGGTCGGGGTAGCGGGCGCAGTGGCCGTAGAAGTCGGCGCGCATGCCGATGACGGTCTTGTGCGTGCGGCTGGTGAGTTCGGCGATGAACTCGTCGCGGTGGGGGAGGGTGAAGATCTCCTCGAACTGGTCGACGACGAGCAGTTCCTCGGTCCCGGGGAGGGTCTCGTGGGTGCCCGGGGTGATCAGCACGCCTTGGTGGCGAGCGAGGAGACCGGCCCTGAGCAGCGAGGACTTGCCTGATCCTGACGCGCCGACGACCAGCACGGTGTCGTGGTGCTCGAGCTTGCCCAGCAGCTTGCCGAGGAGCCGTTCCCGTCCGAAGAAGCGGTCGGCGTCCTGCTCGGTGAAGGCTTTCAGCCCGACGTAGGGGGAGTCGGTCCTGGGTTCCTCGCCATCCTGTTCGCCGATCTCGCGCCAGCGCCGTTCCCAGGCTTCCTCGTCGCCACCGCAGGCGCGGACGAACGCCAGCGCCACCGCGAGGGAGGGGAGCCGCTGGCCGCGGGCGGCGTCGGCGAGGGTGCTGGCGGAGTAGTGGCTGAGCCTGCCGAGCTCGCGGTAGCCGGGGGAGCCGGCCTTCTCGCGGAGCTTGCGGAGGTCGAAGGCGAACTGTTCGACGGGCCCGGCGAACGGGTCGAGAGGTCGTTCCGGGCGAGGCATGACGGTGATTCTTCCATCCGGCTTCGGATCGTCATGCTCTATTGCTTCAGTGTTGACTGAAGTAAATCCTCACTCGCAGTTCCGCTTCACCCGGCAAGTACAACGTCTCAAACTCCAGGACGTGCGGGCCCCAGCGTTCGGTGCCGGTGGTGGGAGGCAGGGCGGAGGCAGCGTCGTACCTGGTGGTGAACGTCGGGCCGGCCGTGATGGACAGCTCGAACGCGAGCGCGCCCGCGGTGTGGTCGCCCAGGTCGGCGGCGGCTCGCAGTGACGCTGCGCGGTCGTTCGCGATCTGCTGCCAGTCGGGGTAGTGGGCCTGGGCGTGCGGGCTGAAGGCGAAACGGACGAGGTTCGGCTCGTCGCCGAGGCCGGAGATCGCACGGAAGCCTTCCGTGCACGCCAGGACGTCGCTTGCCGGGCTGAGCACGCAGGCCGCGTCGGGTTCGAGGGCGTCGAGCATCTTGAGGACGGTCGGGCGCACTCGCGGGGGAGCGGGCGGCGTGCACGTCTGGTCGGCCTTGATCAACCGGTACAGGTGGACGCGCTCGTCGGCGGTGAGGTCGAGTGCCTCGGCGAGGGAGGTGAGGACCTGGCCGGAGGGGGAGCGGTCGGTGCCGCGTTCGAGGCGGGTCAGGTACTCGACGCTGATGCCGGCGCGGTCGGCGAGCTCACCACGTCGTAGCCCTGGAGTGCGGCGGCGGTGCCGGTCCGGTGGTGTGCTGGCTTCGCGGCGGCCGCGCAGGAACCGGCCCAGTGCGTTGTCGGCCATGATCGCCGAGTTTAGAGGGGCCCTGAGCGGGTCTCCCTGTGTCCGCTCGCCGCGGCAAGGCTGTGGATCATGCGATACCGACTGTTCGGGCAGACCGGTCTGCGGGTCTCGGAGTTGTTGCTGGGCACGATGACGTTGCGCGACGAGGATTCGGCGCGGCGGGTGCTCGACGTGTACGCCGACGCGGGCGGCAACTTCCTCGACACCGCTTCGGCTTACGGGGAGAGCGAGGAAGTCCTCGGTGCGGTGATGCGGCGGCGTGACCGGTTCGTGCTGGCGACGAAGTACTCGTTGTCGCGGGACGCGGAGGATCCGAACGCGGGTGGGAATCACCGCAAGAACCTGGTGCTGTCGTTGGAACAGTCGCTGCGTCGCTTGCGGACGGACTATGTGGACGTTCTGTGGGTGCACTTGTGGGATCGCCACACGCCCGCCGAGGAGACCATGCGCGCGTTGGACGACGTGGTGCGTGCGGGGAAGGTGCTGTACGTAGGGGTGTCGGATGCGCCGGCGTGGTTCGTGGCGCGGGCGAACACGCTGGCGGAGTGGCGTGGATGGACGTCGTTCGCGGGGTTGCAGGTGCCGTACAGCCTGCTGCAGCGCGATGTGGAGCGTGAGTTGGTGCCGATGGCTCGTGCGTTGGGGATGAGCGTGGCGGCGTGGGCTCCGTTGGCCGCGGGGAAGTTGTCCGGTGGCACGCGACGGGCGGGGCAGCTCACCGAGCGCGAGGACGCCGTGGCGGGAGCTGTGCGGGCGGTCGCGGCGGAGTTGGGCGCTACGCCGGCTCAGGTGGCTCTGGCGTGGGTGCGAGACGCGGGTGCGCTGCCGTTGGTGGGCGCGCGGACGCCGGAGCAGGTCGCGGACTGCCTGGGCGAGGTGGATCTGCCGCCGGAAGCGGTCGCGCGCCTTTCGGCGGCGGCCCCGTTCGTGCGGGGCTTTCCGGCGGACTTCATCGCGGAGTGCGAGCCTGCCGCGTTCGGGCCGGGCGTTGTCGTCAGGTGATCAATCCTGGCAACAGCGCGGGCTGGCGCTTGCGGCGCAGCCAGATTTTGCGGGAGCCGTCGCCGTAGAGCAGCGTGCGGGACAGTTCCCAGCCCGCGAACTCGGCGTGGATGGCCAGCTGCGTGGTCGCGGTGCGGCGGGAGATGCCGGGCGGCAGACGCAGCGGCCGGTACTCCCAGTCCCCGTCGATCACCCCTTCGTTCATGGCGAGATCACCTGTATCCCTCCGTTGTCGCCGGACGTGACCGTGACGCGTCCGGATTCCTGGTCGACGCTGACGGTGTTGGGCTGACGCACGGTGGGGAACCGGTACTTCTCGGCCGGTTCGCCGCCGGCGACGTTGAGTCCGACGACCTCGTTGCGTTCGGTGATCGTGATCCACGCGATGTCGCGCTTGGCGTCGTAGGCGATGCCGTAGGGGCTGCCGGGGACGGGGTAGCGCTGGCGCATGATCAGGGGGTTGATGCTGAACGCGATGAACTCGCCGCCGCGGGTGTCGACGACGAGGAGCCGGCCGTAGCGGTCCGCGACGGCGTTGGTGGCGCCGTCGCCCGCTCGCAGCCCGGCGCCTCGTGTTTCGGCGCCCTTGTCGTCCTTGGTCATCTCGAATACCGCGCTGCGCAGCCGGTCGAGCTCGACGTCGCGGCCGTTGACCTGGAACTTCAGCGTGGTGCCGCCGTCCTTGAACTCGCCGCCGGGCGTGATGGTGCCGGGTGGCGTGGAGTTCTGGGCGGGGGAGTGGGCCGGGGTGGCGGCTTCGAGCGTCTCCGCCACTTGCAGCGGATCCTGGGACCTCTCGCTCTGCCCGCACGCGGTCAGCGCGGCGGTGGTCAAGAGCAGTGCGGCGAGCCGGCGCAAGATCGGGTCCTCCTGAGGTACGTCGTGGCTTTCCAGCATCCACGACGTTCGGGCGAAGGTCACGCAAGGGGTGGGGTGAAACCCCGTTTGGCCGTGTCGTGCATTTATCTCTATTGCTTCAGTGTCGCCTGAAACAAGACCTCATCGGTCAGGGCATTGGGCGTTCGGGGTACGTCAGCCCAATCGCACTGACGTCATCGAGAGCGGCTCGGATCGCGGGTGGCAACGTCAGCTGCTCGGCTTCGAGCGATGCGATCAGCTGGTTCGTGTCACGGGCGCCTACCACGGGCGCCACCACGCCGGGCCGGTCGCGCACCCAGGCCAGTGCCACGCACAACGCCGAGGTCCCGAGTCCGTCCGCCGCGGTCGCCACGGCTTGCACGATCCGTGCGGCACGCTCGTTGCGGTGCTGCTCGACATAGCCCGCGAAGTGCGGCGACGCGCCGCGTGAGTCTGGCGGGGTGCCGTTGCGGTACTTGCCGGTGAGCACTCCACGGCCCAGCGGCGCCCACGGCAGCAGGCCGAGCCCGTGGTGCAGAGCCGCGGGTGCGACCTCGCGTTCGATCCCGCGCTCGAGCAGCGAGTACTCGACCTGCGTGGAGATGAGCGGGAACGTGGAGGGCGTCATGACAGCGGTGGCGAGCTGCCATCCGCTGTAGTTGGACACGCCGACGTAGCGGACCTTTCCCGAGGTCACGGCGTGGTCGAGCGCGGACAGGGATTCCTCGACGGGCACGTTGGCGTCCCAGGCGTGGAGCTGCCAGAGGTCGATGTGGTCGACGCCGATGCGTCGCAGGGATCCGTCCAGTGCGTTCAGCAGTGCTCCGCGTGAGGCTCCTCCGCCGAATGGTCCTTCGGAACGGCGTGCGACGGCTTTGGTGGCGATGACCAGTTCGTCGCGGGGCACGACCTCGTCCAGGAGCCCGCCCAGAATCCGCTCGGACTCGCCTTCCACGTAGACGTCGGCGGTGTCGATGAGGGTGCCGCCGGCGTCGGCGAAGGCCATGAGCTGGGTGGCGGCCTCGTCCGCGTCGGTGTCGCGTCCCCACGTCATCGTGCCCAGTGCGGTCCTGGAGACGCGGAGGCCGCTGCGGCCGAGGTATCGCTGTTCCACGTGCGCGATGCTAAGGGGTGATCATCGGCTGAGCCTGGCAATCGGTGTTACTGACCGGTAGGGTCTCGCCCGTGAAGCTCGGATTGAACCTCGGATACTGGGGCGCCGGCAACGACGCCGCGAACCTGGAGCTGGCCAAAGAGGCCGACCGGCTCGGCTTTTCGGTGGTGTGGGCCGCGGAGGCCTACGGTTCCGATGCGCCGACGGTGCTCGCGTGGGTGGCCGCGCAGACCGAACGCATCGACGTCGGCAGCGCGATCTTCCAGATTCCGGCGCGCACGCCGGCGATGGCGGCGATGACGGCCGCGACGCTCGACACCCTCTCCGGTGGCAGGTTCCGGATGGGTCTCGGTGTGTCGGGTCCGCAGGTGTCGGAGGGCTGGCACGGTGTGCGGTTCGACAAGCCTTTGGCGCGCACGCGTGAGTACGTCGAGATCGTGCGCAAGGCTCTGAGCCGCGAGAAGCTGCGGTACGAGGGTGAGCACTACACGCTGCCGCTGCCGGATGGTCCCGGTAAGGCGTTGCAGCTGACGGTGCACCCGGTGCGTGACCAGATCCCGATCTACCTCGCTTCGGTCGGTCCGAAGAACCTGGAGCTCACGGGTGAGATCGCGGACGGCTGGCTGGCGATCTTCTTCTCGCCCGAGTTCTCCGGTGAGTCGCTGGCGAGCGTGAAGGCGGGCCGGGAGAAGGCCGGCAAGACGATGGACGGTTTCGACGTGGTGCCGACCGTGCCGTTGATCGTGGGTGACGACTGGAAGGCGTGCGCTGACCCGGTTCGCGCGTACACGGCGTTGTACGTGGGCGGTATGGGTTCGCGTAAGCAGAACTTCTACAACAACCTGATGGTGCGCATGGGTTTCCCGGCTCAGGCCGAGGAGATCCAGGAGAAGTACCTGGCCCGCGACTACCCCGGTGCGATGGCGGCGATTCCGCTGGAGTTCCTGGACGCGACGTCGTTGCTGGGCCCGAAGGAGCGCATAGCAGACAAGATGAAGGCTCTCGCGGGCGCGGGGGTCACCACGCTGTCCATTTCGCCGATGCTGCAAGATCTGGAGCAGGGGATCGCGGGCCTTCGCACCGCGGCCGAGGCTTTGGATCTGGCAGGAGTGGGTAGTTGAGCTGGTTGCAGGCTCTGGTCCTCGGACTGGTCCAAGGACTGACGGAATTCCTGCCGATTTCCAGCAGTGCGCACCTGCGCATCACGTCGACGCTGTTCTTCGGCAACGACGCGGGCGCTTCGTTCACCGCGGTCATCCAGCTGGGTACCGAGGTGGCGGTGCTGATCTACTTCGCCAAGGACATCGGGCGGTTCATCGGCGCCTGGTTCCGCGGCTTGTTCAGCGCGGCAGCGCGCAGGGAGAAGGACTACAAGCTCGCCTGGTACGTGATCATCGGTTCGGTGCCGATCTCGGTTCTCGGGTATCTGCTGAAGGACGAGATCCGCACGTCGGCGCGGAACCTGTGGATCACCGCGACGATGCTGGTGGTGTTCGGTCTGTTGCTGGGTCTCGCGGACCACTTGGCGAAGCACGAGCGTGACGAGCTGCGGATGAAGGACGCGATCGGGATGGGGCTGGCGCAGGCGCTGGCGCTCATCCCGGGCGTGTCCCGTTCCGGTGGCACGCTCACGGCGGGTCTTTTCCTGGGGCTGACGCGTGAGTCGGCGGCGCGGTACTCGTTCCTGCTGGCGATTCCGGCGGTGTTCGGGGCGGGGTTGTTCTCGATCCCGGATGTGCTGGAGCGCTCGGGTGAGGGTGTGCAGGCGTCGGTGCCGCAGATGATCGTGGCGACGATCATCGCGTTCGTGGTGGGTTACGCGACGATCGCGTGGTTGTTGAGGTACGTGTCGAAGCATTCCTACTCGGCGTTCGTGTGGTACCGGTTGATGCTGGGCCTCGTGCTGATGGGGTTGCTGTCGATGGGGTTGCTGCAGCCGATCTAAGGTGGGGTCGTGGCCACGGTGATTCTGCTTCGACATGCTCGTTCCACCGCCAACGGTTCCGGTGTGCTCGCCGGGCGGTCGTTGGGTGTGGGGTTGGACGAGCGCGGGCAGGCGCAGGCCGCGGCACTCGTGGGCCGGTTGAAGGACATTCCGGTCGCGGCGGTGGTGTCGTCTCCTCTGCAGCGCTGTGAGGAGACGCTGTCGCCGCTGTTGGCCGATCGTGCGCTGGAGGCCGTCGCGGAGCCGGACGTGTCCGAAGTGGACTACGGCGCGTGGACCGGCAAGGCGTTGAAGGACCTGTTCAACGAGCCTTTGTGGGCGGTGGTGCAGCAGCACCCGTCCGCCGCCGTTTTTCCTGAGGGCGAGGGGCTCGCGCACGTGCAGGCGCGCGCTGTTGCCGCTGTGCGTGCGCATGATGCGCGGATCACCGCGGAGCACGGGCCTGGCGCGGTGTGGGTGCTGTGCTCGCACGGCGATGTGATCAAGGCGGTGCTGGCCGACGCTCTGGGCGTGCACCTGGACGGGTTCCAGCGCATCGTCGTCGATCCGTGCTCGATCTCCGTGGTGCAGTACACGCAGACGCGGCCGTTCGTGTTGCGCGTCAACGACAACGGTGGGGACTTGGCGGGCGTGGTGCCTCAGGCGCCGCCGCAGGAGGAGCCGTCCTCCGACGCTACCGTGGGTGGCGCGACCGGGAGCTGAGATAGCGCCGCTCCGGCATGCTCAGCGTCAGTTTCGCGGCTTTCTCGTACTCGGTTTTCGCTTGGTCGTGTTCTCCTTGCAGGTCGAGGAGATGTGCTTTCACGGCGTGCACGCGGTAGTGGTCCAGGTCCAGTGTGGACAGTTCTCGCAGTGCCTGCTCCGGGCCGTGGACCATCGCGACCGCCACGATCCGGTTCAGCGACACCATCGGGCCGGGCGCGGTGACCGTCAGCAGCTCGTAGAGGCCGAGAATCTCGTGCCAGTCGGTGTCTTCGGCGGTTCTCGCCTCCGAGTGCACGGCCGCGATCGCCGCCTGCAGCTGGTACGGGCCGATTCGCGCGGTGTTGAGGGCCTTCTGGATGAGTTCCGTGCCCTCGGCGATGGCTTGCGAGTCCCACTTGCCGCGGTCCTGCTCGGCCAGCGGGATCAGCGCGCCCTGCTCGTCGGTTCGGGCGGGGCGGCGGGCGTCGGTGAGCAGCATCAACGCGAGCAGTCCGCTCAGTTCGCCGTCGTCGGGCCGTCTGCGGTGCAGCCGGCGGGTCAGCCGGATCGCCTCCGCCGTGAGATCGACCCTGACGAGGTCGTCGCCGGAGCTCGCGGTCGAGCCCTCGGTGAAGATCAGGTACAGCACGTGCAGCACCGCGGCCAGGTCCTGCGGCGGCCGGAACTTCGCGCCCTTGATCTTCTGCTTCGCGCGGCTGATCCGTTGCGCCACAGTGGATTCCGGCACGAGGAACGCCCGCGCGATCTCCGCTGTCGTCAGGCCGCCGACCGCGCGGAGCGTGAGGGCGATCTGCGAGGCCGTCGTGAGGCTCTCGTGACAGCACAGGGCGAGGATCGTGAGCGTGTCGTCGTGCGCGGGCGCCGGATCGGCCGGGGGAGGGGTGAGGGCGAAGACCTTCTCCTCGCGCTGCCGCCGTGCCGTCTCGGACCGGTACTGCTCGATCCACCGCCGGCTGGCCGCGGTGATGAGCCAGCCCTTGGGGTTGTCCGGAATCCCCTGCTCCGGCCACTGCTGCGCGGCGCCGAGCAGCGCTTCCTGGACGGCGTCCTCGCAGACGTCGAACTGGCCGTGGCGTCTGACCAGCACGCCGAGGACCTGCGGCGCCAGTTCGCGCAGCTGGTCCTCGATGCGTGGTGTGGTCCTCACATGTCGTCC
>JAVXWK010000941.1:0-2702 GCA_032230575.1 Pseudonocardiales bacterium
CAGCAGGCCGGCGGGATGACGCTGGACCCGGTGTCGGTGGAGATCACCTACGGCATCGAGCGGATCATGATGGCGCTGCAGGGCGTCGACCACTTCAAGAAGATCGCTTACGCGCCGGGGATCTCCTACGGCGAGGCGTTCGGCCAGGCCGAGTACGAGATGTCGCGGTACTACCTCGACGACGCGGACGTCGAGCGCAACAAGCGCCTCTACGAGGAGTACGCGGACGAGGCGCAGAAGATGATCGACGCGCGGCTGCCGGTGCCCGCGCACAGCTTCGTCCTGAAGTGCTCGCATCTCTTCAACGTGCTGGACGCGCGTGGTGCCATCTCGACGACCGAGCGCGCGCGTGCGTTCGCCCGGATGCGCGGCCTGGCACGGGGAGTCGCCCAGCTGTGGGCCGAGCGTCGTGAGGAGCTCGGGCATCCGCTTGGCGTGGCTGAGCTTCCGGCCGCTGTGGAGAAGCCTTCGTCCTTTGAGGACGTACTGGCTCCGGCGACGCTGCTGTTCGAGATCGGCACCGAGGAGCTGCCGCCGCACGAGGTGCTGCGGACCGTTGACGCGGTGCGGCTCGCTGTCGAGTCGAAGCTCGATGCGACTCGGTTGACGCACGGTTCCGTGACCGTGCACGGGACTCCGCGCCGGATTGTCGTTACCGTGCCTGGGGTTTCGCCGCGTGAGCCGGATGCCGAACGCACGGTGCGTGGTCCTCGTGTGTCCGCTGCTTTCGATGCCGCGGGCAACCCGACCAAGGCCGTGCAGGGCTTCGCGCGTGGCCAGGGCGTCGAGGTCTCGGCGCTGGGGCGTGTGGTCGAGAACGACGTCGAGTTCGTCGCGCTGACCAAGACGGATGCCGGTCGTGGCGCCGTCGAGGTGCTGAGCGGGCTGCTCGCCGAGGTCGTGTCCGACCTGCGCGCCGAGAAGAACATGAAGTGGAACGACCCGAAGCTGTCGTTCACCCGGCCGATCCGCTGGCTGCTGGCTCTGCTCGGGTCCACGCCGGTGCCGGTCGCGGTGTCGTCGCTGGCTTCCGGTGTGACCACTCGGGTGCACAGGACTGCTGCGTCGCCGGTGGTCGAGGTGTCCACTGCGGACGGTTATCTGGAGTTCTTGGAGTCGCACGGCATTCAGGCTGATGCTTCTGTCAGGGCTGCTTCGATCGTCGAGGCCGCGCAGTCGTTGGCGGCGTCCGTCGGCGGTGTCGTCGAGGTCGACGGGCTGCTGGACGAGGTGACGAACCTGGTCGAGTGGCCGACGCCGATCCTCGGGTCGTTCGAGGAGCGGTACCTGGAGCTGCCTGGCCAGATTCTCACCACGGTGATGCGCAAGCACCAGCGGTACCTGCCGGTCCGGTCGGCCGATGGTTCGTTGCTGCCGCACTTCGTGGCCGTGGCGAACGGTGTCGTCGACGCGGACCTGGTGCGGGCGGGCAACGAGGCCGTGCTGCGGGCGCGGTACGAGGACGCGGCGTTCTTCTGGCGGGCGGACCTCAAGACGCCGCTGGAGGAGATGAAGTCGGGTCTCGCGAAGCTGACGTTCGCGGACAAGCTCGGCTCGATGGCCGACCGCGCGTCCCGGATCGCCACGCTTGCTTCTCGTTTCGCCGGTGTGGTCGACGTGGATCGCGAGACGCTGGACCGCGCGGGTGCGCTGGCCAAGTTCGACCTCGGCTCGCAGATGGTGATCGAGCTGTCGTCGCTGGCCGGTGTGATGGCGCGCGAGTACGCGGCGCGGGCGGGAGAGACCCCGGAGGTCGCCTTGGCCCTGTGGGAGATGGAACTTCCCCGCTCGGCCGGCGACACGCTGCCGTCGTCGGTGCCGGGTGCGCTGCTGTCGTTGGCGGACCGGTTCGACCTGCTGGCCGGGTTGTTCGGCATCGGTGCGCAGCCGACCGGTTCGTCGGACCCGTTCGGTCTGCGGCGGGCGGCTCTGGGCGCGGTGACCGTGCTGCGAGCCTTCCCGGACCTGCGGGCGATCACGCTGCCGGTGGCGCTTTCGCTTGCCTCGGAAGGCCTTGAGGTGTCGTCGGAAGCTTTGGAGACCGCGCGCGAGTTCGCGGTGCGGCGCTACGAGCAGGCGCTGCTCGACGCGGGCCACGAGCACCGGTTCGTCCAGGCGGTGCTGCCGCTGGCCGACTCGCCGGTGCTGGCCGACGAGACGCTGACGCAGCTGGAGTCGTTGGCGGGCAACGAGTCCTTCGACGCCCTGGCTGCGGCGTTGCAGCGCGTCCGCCGGATCGTCCCGGCTGACGTGGCTGCCTCTTACGACGCCTCGGTGCTGTCCGAGCCGGCGGAAGTGGCGCTGCACAAGGCGTTCGACGGTGTGCCGCGGGATGTGGCCGGTCTGGCTGCGTTCGTCTCGGCCGCCGAAGGACTGACCGCGCCGATCAACACCTTCTTCGACGAGGTGCTGGTCATGGCGGAGGACCCGGCCGTGAAGGCGGCTCGGCTCGGGCTGCTGGCGTCGATCCGGGACTTCGCGGCGCCGGTGCTGGACTGGGCCCAGCTGTAGAAACGGCAAGAGGAAGAGGGGCGCCCCGCTCGGAGCGCCCCTCTTCCGTCTCTGTCAGCCGATCAACTAGTTGATCGTGTAGCTGTCGCCGTAGACCTTCCACTTCAGCGGCGTCTTCAGGTCGAAGTTGCCGGCCTTGAGCCACACGCGCTGCGCGGTCTCGATGCGGGAGACGTCCTCGTGGGCCGCTT
>JAVXWK010000113.1:0-20950 GCA_032230575.1 Pseudonocardiales bacterium
GTGCTGCTACCCCGTCCCAAAAACCCATGAACGGCGCTTTTGTGGACCTGAGGACCACAAAAGCGCCGTTCATGGCTTCAGGCCTTGGTGCCGATGCCGGCGATGGCGCGGACTTCCATCTCCGCCGCCTTGGCGGCGTTCTCCGGCTCGGCCTTCGAGAGGATCGTGCCGAAGAAGCCGCACAGGAACGAGAACGGGATGGAGACCAGGCCCG
This sequence comes from Pseudonocardiales bacterium, assembly GCA_032230575.1. Taxonomy (GTDB): domain Bacteria; phylum Actinomycetota; class Actinomycetes; order Mycobacteriales; family Pseudonocardiaceae; genus Lentzea. Next base: position 215 of record JAVXWK010000113.1, read on the forward strand.
GGTTGCCCAGCGGGAACCAGGCGAAGTCGACGTCCGGGAAGATCGACGTCTTCGCGCCCGACATCACCGGCGAGGAGATGATGAGGAGCAGGCACGAACCGAGGCCGCCGTAGATGCTCCAGAGCGTTCCGGTGGTGTTGAAGCGGCGCCAGAAGATCGTGAAGAGGATCGTCGACAGGTTCGCGGAGGCGGCCAGGGCCAGCGCCAGGGACACCAGGAACGCCACGTTCTGGCCGTTCGCCGCGATACCGCCGATGATCGACAGCACGCCGACGACCACGGCCGTCATGCGCGCCACCCGGATCTCCCTGCGGGGCTCGGCATTGCCGCGCTTGATCACGTTCGCGTACACGTCGTGGGCGAACGAGGCCGAAGCGGCCAGCGTCAGACCGGCGACGACCGCGAGGATCGTGGCGAACGCGACAGCGGACACGATGCCGAGCAGCACGGCGCCACCGATCCGGAACGCCAGCAGCGGCGCCGCGGAGTTCTCGCCACCCGGTGCCGCGGCGATGGTGTCGGTGCCCACCAACGCCATCGCGCCGAAGCCGATCACCAGCGTGCACAGGTAGAAGATGACCATCGTCCAGGTCGCCCACACGACCGAGCGGCGCGCTTCCGAGGCGTTCGGCACGGTGTAGAAGCGCATCAGCACGTGTGGCAGGGATGCGATGCCCAGCACCAGGGACAGGGCCAGCGAGACGAAGTCCAGTTTGGACATCGTGCTGAAGCCGTACTTGGCACCGGGGTCGAGCACGGCCTCGCCGAGCTTGTTGTTCTCGGTGGCCTGCTGCATGATCGCGGACAGGCTGAAGCCGAACTTGCCCAGCAGGAACACGCTCATCAGCGTCACGCAGAGCAGCAGCAGGACGGCCTTGATGATCTGCACCCAGGTCGTGCCCTTCATGCCGCCGACCAGCACGTAGAACACCATGACCATGCCCACGACGGCGATCAGGAACGCCTGGCCGGTCTTCGAGGACACGTTCAGCAGCAGAGCGATCAGGCCGCCCGCGCCCGCCATCTGCGCGATCATGTAGAAGAACGAGATCACCAGGGTCGCGTTCGCGGCGGCGGCGCGGACCGGGCGCTGCTTCATCCGGAACGCCAGCACGTCGCCGACCGTGAATCGACCGGTGTTGCGCAGGCCCTCCGCGATCAGCAGCAGACCGACGAGCCACGCGACGACCCAGCCGACGGAGTAGAGGAACCCGTCGTAGCCGTGCGCCGCGATGCCGCCGGAGATGCCGAGGAACGACGCGGCCGACAGGAAGTCGCCGGAGAGCGCGACGCCGTTCTGGGCGCCGGTGAACGAGCTACCCGCCGCGTAGTAGTCCGACGCCGTCACGTTCCGGCTCGAGGCGCGGTAGACGATGTAGAGGGTGATCAGTACGAACACCGCGAAGACGCTGAGGTTCAGCACCGGGTTGCCGGTGGTGGGCATGCCTTACTCCTCGACGCCTGTCTTCTCTGCGAGCAATTTGCGCTGCGGGTCCAGCCGTCGCTTTGCGTAACGGGCATAACCGAGCGTGATGAGGATCGACGTGACGAACTGCCCGAGTCCCAGCAGGATCCCGAGGTTGATCACACCGATTACCTTGGTGCTGACGAGCTCGTGCGCATATGCGGACAGCAGCACGAACGTCAGGTAGGACGCGAGGAACAAAGCGGTCATCGGGAAGATGAACGTCGTGAGCCGCCGACGCAGGGCGCGGAATTCGTCGGTCTGCTGAATCAACGCGAAGTTCGGTTTGCCGTTCGAATCGACGTACGACAAAGTCTCGGGGTCGTCGAACGACGCGAAACCCCGGATTTCCCGATGCTCGTGCTGCGTTTCGCCAGGCGACCACATCGCCTTGGTCATGTACCCCCGCCCCTCGCTGTGCGGCGACCACTGTAGCGCTCTCACGTGTGCAGTCAACGTGCCCGAGTGCCGGGAAACGGGCAAAACCGGACACTGCATTCGTCTCAAATGGTCATACTCGAGGGTAACTCAGTGATCTTGACCAGGGGAAGTCCCCGAAGTTGCGTCGTATGCAACATCAGAGGGACAGGTCCAGACCGTTGTCGCACGTGTACACCTGGCCTAGGATCGTTCGGTCCGCGTTTTTGGTGACGGTTGGGGATAAAGTGGGGTTCTTAGCGCGCGAACGCACAGTCGCGCCTCCCGGATGGAACCGCTGGCTCGTTCCGCCCGCAGCACTGGCGATTCATCTCTCCATTGGTCAGGCCTACGCCTGGAGCGTCTTCAAGACGCCGCTGGAGAAATCTCTCGGTATCACGGGAACGCAGTCGGCTCTGCCGTTCCAGCTCGGCATCGTGATGCTCGGGCTCTCCGCCGCGGTGCTCGGCACGACCGTGGAGCGCAAGGGGCCGCGATGGGCGATGTTCATGTCGCTCCTGGCCTTCTGCTCCGGTCTGCTGATCTCGGCGGTCGGCGTGTGGGCGGGCATGTACTGGGTCGTCGTCCTCGGTTACGGCCTCATCGGCGGCATCGGCCTCGGCATCGGCTACATCTCGCCGGTCTCGACGCTGATCAAGTGGTTCCCCGACCGGCCGGGCATGGCGACCGGTATCGCGATCATGGGCTTCGGCGGCGGAGCGTTGATCGCGTCACCCTGGTCGACCTCGATGCTGACCGCGTTCGGCGCCACCTCGACATCGGGCATCGGCAAGGCCTTCCTCATCCACGGCATCGCCTACGCGATCTTCATGAGCGTCGGCGTCCTGCTCATCCGCCTGCCCTCCAAGGAGTTCACGGAGGAGAAGGCGGCGCTGCTCAAGGACAGGCCGAAGGCGACCGTCGCGTTCAACGTCTCCGCGAACAACGCGATCAAGACGCCCCAGTTCTGGCTGCTCTGGGTCGTGCTGTGCTTCAACGTCACCGCGGGCATCGGCATCCTGGAGAAGGCCGCGCCGATGCTGGTCGACTTCTTCAAGGAGTCGTCGACGCCGGTCCTCGCGACCGCCGCCACCGGCTTCGTGGCGCTGCTGAGCGCCGCGAACATGGCCGGCCGCTTCGTCTGGTCGTCCACTTCGGACATCGTGGGCCGCAAGAACATCTACCGCGTCTACCTCGGTGTCGGCGCGCTGCTCTACCTGGTGCTGCTGACCCTCGGCCCGACCAGCACCCCGCTGTTCGTGGTCGCGGCGATGGTGATCCTGTCGTTCTACGGCGGCGGCTTCGCCACGATCCCGGCCTACCTGCGCGACCTGTTCGGCACCTACCAGGTCGGCGCGATCCACGGCCGCCTGCTGACCGCGTGGTCGGTCGCCGGTGTCCTCGGGCCGCTGATCGTCAACGCCATCGCGGACGCGGGCAAGAAGGCGGGCCACGTCGGTCCCGACTTGTACGCCACGTCGTTCTACATCATGATCTCGCTGCTGGTCGTTGGTTTCGTGGCGAACGAGTTGGTCCGCCCGGTCAACCCCAAGTTCCACGAACCCAAGGCCGAAGAGATCTCCGACGAGCCCGCGCCCAAGAAGGACGACGAGGCCACGGTCGCCAAGTGGAACGAGGCCGAGGCGGCGGACGTCGCGGAGGCAGCGGACAAGAACGCGGACGAAGACGCGGAAGGCGTGGTGCGGAAGTGAACTCACAGCGCTTGTTGCTGATCGGTGCGTGGCTGTGGGTGGGCATTCCGCTCGCCTACGGCCTGTACCGGCTCTTCCTGAACGCGGCCAAGCTCTTCGTCTGATGCTCAAGTCGCTCGCCAACTGGCGCAACTGGCGCCTGCCGGTGAAGCTCGCCGCGGTGTTGATCGTTCCGGTCTTCATCGCGGTGGGCGCCGGCGTACTGCAGATCCAGTCCCACATGGAACGCGCCGAGTCCTACGCGGCACTCCAGCGGCTGGTGAAGGTCCGTTCGGCACTGATCCCCGTGATCGAGGGCGTGCAGGCGGAACGGCGGATCGTCGCCGAGGGCTCCGGCCCGCAGGCGCTCCAGGAGCAGGTGCGGCGCACCGACGACGCCCGGACGGCCCTGCGCGGGCAGGTCGCCAAGACCTCGCTGTCCAGCGTCGTCACGGCCCGCATGGACGACGTCCGCTCCCGCATCGGCGGTCTGCCCGCCCTGCGCGAGAAGACCGGCGACGTGCCGGGCGTGATCAAGGAGTACACCTCCCTCACCGAGTCGATGCTCGACGTGGACGAGGTGCTCGCCAGCGAGTTCGGCGACGCCGCCCTGTCCCGCACGGCGATGGGCCTGCACCACGCGCTGCACGTGCAGGAGCAGGTCCTCTACCAGCAGGCGGTCGTGCTGTCCGGGCTCACCCGCGGCCAGCTCGTCACGGCCGAGGTGCGCTCGCTCGTCGAGTCGAACGTCAAGCTCGGCTACATCGCCGGCCAGTTCGCGGCTCTCGCGACGCCGGAGCAGCTCAACTCGTACTGGTCGTTCTTCAACGGTCCGGACATCGAGGCGCACCGCAAGATGCTCGCCACGGCGGTGCTGCACCCGACCTCGGACGCGCCCACCACGGGCACCGGTACCGCCAAGCCCAAGCCGTTGCCCATCGCGGCCTCGGACTGGAGCAAGGCGTCGGGGGCGGTCGCGACGTCGCTGGACGGCGTGGTGACCGGTCTGCAGAACGACCTGCGCGACACCGCGAACCGGCTGCGCGACGAGACCAGCGACGCGGCGGGCACGGCGTCCGCGATCCTGTTCGCCAGCCTGATCCTGGCCGGCACCGTCGGGTTCGTCGTCGGCCGCTACCTGCTGCGTTCACTCAACGCCCTGCGCCGCTCGGCACTCGAGGTGGCGTGGCACAAACTTCCCGAAATGGTCGCGACCGGTCGCGGCAGCACCGAGATCGAACCCGTGCCGGTCGACACGACCGAGGAGTTCGGCCAGGTGGCGCGCGCGTTCGACGCGGTGCACAAGCAGGCCGTCAAGTCGGTCATCGAGCAGGCCGGCATGCGCGCGAACATGCGCAACATCTTCGTGAACCTCTCGCGCCGCAGCCAGAGCCTGGTCGAACGCCAGCTCAAGCTGATGGAGGAGCTGGAGAAGTACGAGGAGGACCCGGACCAGCTCGCGAACCTCTTCAAGCTCGACCACCTCGCCACCCGCATGCGCCGCAACAACGAGAACCTGATGGTGCTCTCGGGCGGCGACGTGGCCCGCCGGTTCCACCGCCCGATCCCGCTCACCGACGTGCTGCGCGCGGCGGCGGCCGAGATCGAGCAATACCAACGGGTGATGGTGCACACGGCGCCAAATGCCGAAGTAGTCGGTTATGTGGCAAGCGACCTCGTCCGGCTGTTGGCCGAACTTCTTGACAACGCAACGGCTTTCTCGCCGCCGCACACCCAGGTCTCGATCAGCGCGTCCATCGAGGCCGGCGACATCGTGCAGATCGACGTGGTCGACCACGGCATCGGCATCGACGCCGAGGCGCTGGCCGTGGTGAACCAGCGGCTGGAGGCCGCCGGTGAGGGTGTCGAGGTCCAGGTCTTCCGCGAAATGGGACTTTTCGTCGTCGGAAGGCTCGCCGCACGCCACCAGATCGTGGTACGTCTCGATGCTCAACAGGGCAAGGGGACTCGCGCGATCGTGTTGGTTCCGGCAGAACTGGCACCACGACGCGAAGAGTCCTGGGAGTCTTTCCGAGGGGAAGCGACAGAGCACCAGCACCAGCCGGCGCGGCCGATGATGTCCGGCCCGGCGATGGAACCGGAGTCAGCGGCAGTGTCAGGGTCGGCAGCGGCGTCGTGGTTCGAGTCACCCGCTGGCGCTCCGCCGCCTCCCCCCGCACCAGCACGCCAGACGCCTGAGTCGGCCCGGGGCTTCCTCGACGCCTTCCAGCGCGGTGTGCAGCGAGGCCTTCCCGACCGGCAGGAGAGTCGATGAGCACGCAGGTGGACCAGTTCGGCTGGCTGGTCACCAACTTCGCCGACAGAACACCCGGCATCGAGCACGCCGTGGTGATCTCGGCCGACGGGTTGGTGTTGATCTCGTCGTCGAAGCTTCCGCACCACGTCGCGCCCCAGTTCGCGGCGATCGTGGCCGGAGTGGTGTCGCTCGCGGAGTCGGCGTCCAAGTGCTTCGCCGGTGAGTCGGTCGTCCGCACGGTCGTGCAGATGGACCGGGGCGTGATGCTGCTGTCGTCGATCAGCGACGGCTCGGTCCTCGCGGTGCTGGCGTCGAACTCGTGCGACATCGCGCAGGTCGCGTACGAGATGACCGTGGTCGTGCGGCAGGTGGGCCAGCTGCTCACGCCGGAACTGCGGGCCGAGCTGGCATGAGCGGACAGGACGACGAGCAGGTCAACTTCGGCGACCTGGTCAGCGGGTTCAGCTTCGACAGCGCACGGATCCGCAGGCGCGGCAAGAAGAAGGCCCCGCGAATCGTGGAGGCCCCGCCGGAGCCGGACCCGTACGCGACGCTGCCGTTCGAGCCGGTGCCGCCGTTGCCGTCCATCGAGTCGTCGGCGTCCATCGTGCGCGCCTACGCCTGGACCGGGGGCCGCACCACGTCCGAGGTGCACCTGGAGATCGAGTCGCTGGTCTCGGTGAACGAGTTCTCGGCGACGGCGGTGCGCCCGGAGCACCAGGACGTGCTGGCGCTGTGCCAGTCACCGCGGTCGGTGGCCGAGATCGCGGCGCTGCGTCACCTGCCGCTGGGTGTCACGAAGGTGCTGCTCGGCGACATGGCGTCGCACGGGCTGATCGACGTCCACCGCACCGCGTCGTCGTACGGCGAGGAGCGGCCGGACGGTGCGTTGCTGGAGCGGGTGCTCGCGGGGTTGCGCAGGCTCTGACCTACGGGAACCCGCGCTTCTAGCCGCCGGTCAGGACCAGGTGCTGGAGCTCCCGCAGCCGCCGGCACGGTTCGAGGCCAAGCTGGCCGACCGAGTAGCGGTAGGCATCTTCGTACGTGGCCAGGGCTTCCTTGCGCCGCCCTGCTCGGTGCAGCGCCCACATCAGCAGGTGCCGGGCGTGCTCGCGCTCGGGGTGCTCGGCGATGAGGTCGCGCAGGTCCTGCAGATCCGGGGACCTGCCGAGGGTCATCCTGAGCTCGGCGCGGCGGGTCCTGGCCTCGTCGCGGGCCTCGGTGAGGGCGCGGACCTCGCGGAACCTCGGCCAGTCCGCCGTCACGCCGGTCAACGGGGTGCCGCGCCAGAGGTCCAGGGCGGCGTCGAGGGCGTGCAGCTCGCGGATCTCGTCGTCGGTGTCGCGCGCCTCGGCGATGTGCCGGTGGAACTCGGTGACGTCCGCGGTGTCGTCGCCGAGATTGATCCGGTAGCCGCCGTGGCTGGTCACGACGGTGGCGCTGCAGCCGGTGGTCTTGAGGAGCCGTCGGAGCCTCAGCACGTGCACCTGGAGTGTCGAGGTGGAGCTGTCCGCGGTGCCCCACAGACGGAGGGTGAGGTCGCCGGTCGTGCGGACCGCCTGGCCGGCCAGCAGGAGGTGGGCCAGCAGGGTGCGTTGCATCGGGCCGCCCAGGTGGTGGCCGCGGTCGCCGTCGCGCAGTTCGAACTGGCCGAGCAGACGGAACTCCATGGTCCTCAGCGTCGCGGGTGCTGCTGAGCGGTGGCTGACGCGGCGCTGAATCGCTACGGTCGAGATCACATCTGGGGAGGTTGTTGTGGAGTTTCAGGACGTAGTGCGTCGTCGGCGCATGGTGCGCAAGTTCACCGACGAGCCCGTCAGCGACGAGAGCATCCAGCGGATCATGCGCAACGCCGTGCGCGGCCCGTCCGCCGGGTTCTCGCAGGGCCAGGGCTTCCTGGTGCTGCAGGGGGAGTCGCTGAAGCGGCTCAACGAGATGTTCGAGTTCTGGGCCGGTGAGGATGCGAAGACGGCACCCGTGGTCGTCATCCCGTTCTCGGCCAAGGACATCTACCTCGACCGGTACGCGCAGGACGACAAGGGCTGGACGGACCGCGACGAGAACCATTGGCCGGTGCCGTACTGGGACATCGACACGGGCATGGCCTCGTTGCTGATCCTGCAGACCGCGGTGGACGAGGGTCTCGGCGCGGTGTTCTTCGGGACCGACAAGGACGAGTGGCCGAAGCTGCGCGAGGCGTTCGGCGTGCCGGACATCTACGTGCCGATCGGCATGATCGCGATCGGCCACCCCGCCGAGGAGGGCATCTCCGAGGGTGCGTCGCCGCGCACGCGCAAGCGCAACAAGTTCGAGGACATGGTCCACTGGGGCCAGTGGACGTGAGGTCGTTCGGCCTGCTCGGGCCGTTGGACGGGGTGCTCGACGGGCACCACGTCCACGTCCCGCCCGGCAAGCGGCGCGTCGTGCTCGCCGCGCTGCTGCTGCGTCCCGGCCAGGTGGTCGGGGTCGACGAGCTCGTAGAACTGGTGGGTGGTTCGCGGGGTGCGTTGCAGACCACGGTCGGGCGGCTGCGCGAGGACCTCGGGCTGGCTGACCTGGTGCAGACGCGGCCGGGCGGGTACCTGCTGGACGTGCGGCCCGACGAGGTCGACCTCCACCGGTTCGAAACCTTGGAGCCGCACCAAGCTCTGGCGTTGTGGCGCGGGCGCCCGTTCGCGGACATCGGTAGCGACGCGCTCGAACGCGACCACGTGCCGGGGTTGACCGAGAAGTACCTCGCTGTGCTGGAAGCGCGGATCGAGGGCGATCTTCGTGCCGGCAAGCACTCGCACCTCGTTCCCGAGCTGCGCTCGCTCACCCGGCAGCACCCGACCCGGGAACGGTTGTGGGCACAGCTGATCGTCGCGCTGCACCGCTGCGACCGGCAGACCGAGGCGTTGCAGGCGTACGACGACATCCGCGGCAGGCTCGCCCACGAGCTGGGCCTCGATCCCGGCAAGGACCTGCAGAAGGCCCACCAGCAGGTGCTGACGGCCGACAACCGGCCCAGGGCTCGCAACGACCTTCCCGGCGACATCCCGGACTTCGCGGGACGCACGAGCGACCTCGACGAGATCCTCGCCGCCGTCCCGTCCGGCTGCGTCGCGATCACCGCGATCGACGGCATGGCGGGCATCGGCAAGACCACGCTCGCCGTTCGTGCTGCTCACCGGCTGGCCTCGCGGTTTCCCGACGCGCAGCTGTTCGTCGACCTGCACTCCTACACCGACGGCGTCGAACCGCGCACCCCGTCGGACGCGCTGCTGGCGTTGCTGACCGCGCTCGGCGTGCCCTCGCACGACATCCCGGACGGCATCGACGCCCGCGCGGCCCGGTGGCGCGCGGAAATGGCCCACCGCAAGGCACTCGTCGTGCTCGACAACGCGGGCAGTGCCGCGCAGGTCCGCCCGTTGCTGCCCGGTACCGGTCTTGTTCTGGTCACCAGCAGGCGCAGGCTCCTGGATCTCGATGCCGCTCATACGGTCTCGCTCGACGTTCTGTCCGAAGAGGACTCGATCGATCTGCTCACGAGCATCGTCGGGCCGAAGGCGGACGTCGACACCGCGCGCGAGATCGTCCGGCTCTGCGGCTACCTGCCACTGGCCGTGCGGATCGTCGGTGCCCGGTGGCGCACCAGGCCCGCGTGGACGGCCCAGGATCTCGTCCGCAGGCTCACCGAACAGCGGCTGACCGAGCTGAAGGCGGGGGAGCGCAGCGTTGCAGGCGCGTTCGCCTTGTCCTATCAGCAACTCACGCCCGAACACCAGCGCTTGTTCCGGCGGCTCGGCCTGCACACCGGCGACGACTGGGACGCCTATCTGGCCGCTGCGGTGATCGGCTCGACGCGGGCGGAGGCCGAGCGGTTGCTGGACGACCTGCTCGACGTGCATCTGGTGCAGCAGAAGGAGAACGGCCGCTACCGCTTCCACGACCTCCTGGCGGACCACGCGAAGGCCGGCGTCGAGCAGGACGAGAAGGACGAGGCCGTTCTGCGCATCCTCGACCACTACCTCAACGGTGCCGCGGCCTCCTCGCTGCGAATCGCGCCCGGCAGGCCTCAGGTCTACGAGGCGGTGACGTACGAGCTGGTCGACCCGCCTGTGTTCGCCACCTCGGTCGATGCACTGGCGTGGCAGGAAATGGAGCGGCGCAACCTCAGAGCGGCCGTCTACCTGGCCGCGTACGAAGGGCACTACCGGTACGCATGGCAGCTGCCGTTCCACTTCGCGCACTTCCTGCTGTTGCGCGGATCTGGCCGGGAACGGGTCGAGGTGCAGAGCGTCGCACTGGCCGCAGCGCACCAGCTCGGCGATCTCGAGGCGCGCGCGGAGGCGTTGCGCGGCCTGGGATCCGCCTACCTGGGGCAGGACGACCGCGAGCGGGCGACGCAGTACCTCGGCGAGGCACTCGACCTGATGCGGCAGATCGGCGACGTGCGCGGCGAGGCTTCGACGATGGGGTTGCTCGGCATGGTCGCGCGCGACCAGTACGAGTACGACAAGGCGATGGACTACTTCGAACGCGGCGTGGTGCTGATGCGGCAGGTCGACGCTCCTACCGGGGTGGCGAACGCGCTGCACAACATCGGCATCGTGCACGCGGAGCTCGGGCGCACCGACGAGGCTCTCGCGACCATGCTGGAGGCGGCCGAACTGCTGAAGACGCACGCTGATGTGCGGTCGTCCGCGATGGTGCTGCACGACATCGCGCACGTGCACTTCGACGCGTTCAACGACCAGGAGTGCCTGGCGGTCATACAGCAGTCGCTGGCCGCGTACCGGCGGTCGGGCGACCGGCGTGGTGAGGCGCTCGCACAGACCGACTTCGCATACTGGCACTACGAGATGGGTGACCACGCGGCCGTGCGGGAGCTGGCGCCCGAGGTGGCGAGGCTCTGCCGGGCGTACACGAACCTGCCGGACGACGAGGCGGTGCTGGCCGCGATGCAGGACGTCCGCGATCACACCGGACAGGTCGCGGTGCTCGTGGCCCTGTCGCTCGACGCCCAGGTGAACGGCCGGCTGACCGAGGCGGTCGGTTTCGTCCAGCAGTGCCTCGCCGTCGTCAGGTCGACCAGCCGCTGGTGGGGCGAGTGCCGGCTGCTCGGGCAGCTGTCCACGCTGCACCTGGCGCTCGGCGACCGCGAGTCCGCCGTCCGCTACGGCGAAGAGGCAGTCGTGGCCACCGAGCGTCTTCGTCAACCCAGGGCGCTCGCGATCGCCGAGCAGGCTCTGGCTAGAGCCACAGCGCCAGCAGCACCAGCGCCGTAGCGCCTGCCGCGACCAGTGCGAACGCCGTGCACTGGGCGAGTTTGTCCTTGGTGGTGCGCATCCCCGTCTCCCCTCGGTGGTGATGCCACCGAGGATGTTGGAGAGCGTCCACACATCGTCCCCACCGCGATCACACGGGCGACAAAGCGCTGGTCGGGACCACTCGCTGCGACTCGTACGGGTCAGCGTCAGATCGGTCCGCCGGACCACGAGCCGACCGGCGTCGAAGTCTCGCCGGTGAGCCCGGATCCGTTGCCGTGCACCGACTGTGGCGTGCGGATCGTCAGTTCGATCACCAACGCCGTGGAGTTCATCGGCTGACCTGACGGCAGCACGTCGATCCAGTCACCGAAAGCTCGGTACGAGCCCGAGCACCAGCAGCAAGGCAAGCACCAAGCGACGGGTCCTCCAGAGAGGTAGCGGGCGGCTGCCAGCCGCACTAGCGACCAAACATCGGATGTAAAGCCCGTGGTCTGCTGCACGCGGGGCCCCTACGTCCTATCCAGCGGTACGCGGGGTCCCCGCGTCAACTTCTAAGTTGCGAAAGGTGGGATCACTGGGCTGGCCTCCTTGGTCCAGGGGCGGGCGACGAGCTGCACGCCCGCCAGTTCGACGAGCGGCTGACCGGCGGAGTCGATGATCGCGATGTCGCACTCGGCGTCGAGCGCGGAAACCCTCCGCCGGAGCACGAGGCGGCGCACCGGGCCGTCGATCCCGGGGCGGGCCACTCGGATTTCTTCAGGTCGTGTGTCGATCGAACGGGGTGCCCGATCGGGCCACGCACCCTGATCACGCACTCGCGGATCGACTGCGGCGGTTGGGTGGCCACGTTGATCGCGTGCTCCGCCCACAAGGTCGCGAGCTGCAGCGCCGTCGACGGCCGCGGGGTCGAGCTGCCACCGCTCGTCCGGCCACGAGAGCTCGCGGAGTCCGACGACCAGACCGAGTGCGCCGGACGGCGAAATTCCGGAGATGCGCCGGATCGACCGGAACGACGACCCGTGGAACAGCACGCTCCCGTCGTGGGGACTGCTCCGAACGGCGGTCCGCGGATCCCTCGGAACGGACCAGGCGCGCCGCTGTGCCGGAAGCGGCAAACGGGCCGCGCTCGCGCGGTGGTGCGGCACTCCTTTCGCGGACACGAGCATCAGCGACAGCGTCTCGTCGACGACCTCGGTGCGGGCCGCGCAGTGATCGCCACCGGCGTGAAAGCCTGGCAGCGCGATCTTTCTGAGCGCCGTGATCCCGCGCGGCACCACGGGGTTCGGGCACAGCGGCCAGGCGGGGCGGCCGCGGCGAACCACTCCAGCACCATGGCCATCGGCACGACGGGAGTCCCCGCGATCGCGGGGTCGCGCAGGAACGGATGCGTCGAAACGCCGAGCACGATGTGCCTCACGGGCCCGAGGGTCGCGGCGCCGGATCCCGTCTCGCTACCGTCTCATTCCCTGTCCCCAAGTGCGGAAATTGCCCCTACGGTGACGCCGTGGACTTCGGAATCCTGGGGCCGATCCAGGCTCGTGACGGGGGCGTCAGGCTCGAGCTGGGCGGCGTCCGCGGCCAGAAGGTGCTCGCCGCTCTGCTGCTCGCGCCCGGCCGGGTGGTGCCGCTGACGCACCTGGTCGACGTGGTGTGGGACGGCGAGCCGCCCTCGACCGGCAAGCACCAGATCCAGAAGTCGGTCGGTGATCTCCGCGCCGCGCTGGGTGTGCCTGGCATGATCGTCACGGACGGGCCCGGCTACCGGATCGTGCTCGGGACGGCGGTTCTGGACGTGATCACGTTCGAACGGCACGTGGCGACCGCGCAGACCGTGGAACCCGCTGAGGCGGTCCGCTTGCTGCGCACGGCGTTGTCGTTGTGGCGCGGGCCGGCGTTGGCGGGCTTGAACAGCCAGACGTTGCGGGTGGAGGCCGAGCGGCTCGACGAACGCCGGATCGCCGTGGCCCAGCAGAGTTTCGCGTTGCAGCTGGAACTGGGGCAGCACGAGCAGGTGATCACCGAGCTGTCCGCGCTGGTGGCCGCGAACCCGTTCCGCGAGCAGCTGGTCGAGCAGCTGATGATCGCGCTGTACCGGTCGAACCGGCAGGCCGACGCGTTGGAGCTCTACGACCGAACACGCCGGTTGCTCGCGGATGAGCTGGGCGTCGACCCCGGTCGCAGCCTGCGCACGGCGCACCAGGCGATCCTCAACCAGGACACCGAGTCCGGGCCGGCGTCTCCGAAGGCGCCCGCCCAGCTGCCCGCGGATCTTGCGCGGTTCACCGGTCGCAAGTCCTATTTGGACGAACTGGACGCGAGCCTGGCGGCGTCCACCGTGGTGATCACGTCGATCGCCGGAACCGCTGGTGTGGGCAAGACGGCGTTGGCGGTGCACTGGGCGCATCGGGTGCGCGACCGGTTTCCGGACGGCCAGCTGTACCTGAACCTGCGCGGCTACGACGACGCTCCTGCCACGACACCGGTAGAGGCGCTGACGCAGTTCCTGCGCGGCCTCGGGGTCGAGCCGGACCAGATCCCGCGTGAGGTCGACGAGCAGGCGAGCATGTACCGGTCGATCCTGTCGAACCGGCGGGTGCTGATCCTGCTGGACAACGCGGCCTGCGAGGACCAGGTGCGGCCGTTGCTGCCCGGCACACCCGGCTGCGCGGTGATCGTCACGAGCCGCAACGACATGCGCGGGCTGACGGCGCTCGACGACGCCAGGCGCGTCGAGCTGGATCTGCTGACACCGGACGAGGCTCTGACGTTGATCAATCGCGTGCTGGGTTCCGCCCGCACCGACGCCGAACCCGAGGCGGCAGCTGACCTCGCGGCGTTGTGCGGGTACCTGCCGCTGGCGATCCGGATCGCGGCGGCGAACCTGGCCTGCCGTCCGCACGACCGGATCTCGGACGCCGTCGCGGATCTCGCTCAGGGAAACCGGTTGGCGCAGCTGGCGATCAGCGGGGACCGGCGGGCGGCGGTGACGGTGGCGTTCGAGCTTTCCCTGACAACGTTGCCGGACGAGGCCGTGCGGCTGTTCCGGCGGCTGGGGTTGTTGCCGCGCACGGACTTCACCGCGCACACGGCGTCCGTGTTGATGGGTGTGGACGACGTGCGGCCGCTGGTGTCGTTGCTGGAGGGGGCGAGCCTGATCGAGCCGCACACCCGCGGCCGTTTCCGGGTGCACGACCTGCTGCACCTCTATGCGCGGGAGCTGGTGGACTCCGACGAGGACGCGGAGAAGGCCGCACTGCGGCTGCTCGACCACTACCTGCACACCACGGACGCGGCGCTGGACGTGCTGGCGCCGGAGATGTACCGGCTGGGGCGTGACGGGACGTCGTCGCTGTCGTTCGACAGCAAGGAAGCCGCACTGTCCTGGTTGGACGGTGAGTGGGAGTCGGTGGCGACCTGTGCTCTCCGCGCCGAACCGCTGAACTACCGCTGGGAGCTGGCGGACTCGTTGCGCCGCATGTGGTACCTGCGCCGGCAGTTCGGCCGCTGGCACGAGACGTCGTCGGCCGGTCTCTCGGCGGCGGAGCAGGAGAACGACCTGCGCGGCCAGGCCTCGATGCACCTCTCGTTGGGAACGCTGCACTGCGAGCTGGACGGACGGCAGGGGATCGGGCACCTGGAGACGGCTCTCGCGCTGTACGGGGAGTCCGGCGACCGGGTCGGGCGTTTCCACTGCCTCAACAACCTCTCGGTGATTCACCTGACGCTCGGCCGCACGCAGGACGCGATCGGGCTGCTGCGCGAGGCTTTGCCGTTGGTGGACGACAACCTCCGGCTCTCCGCGGTGGTGAACCTGAACCTGGGTGTGGCCACCGCGCAGACCGGGCGGCTTCGCGAGTCGCTGCAGCACTACGAGCGGTCGCGGGAGCTGTTGCAGGACGCCGGGAGCAGCGTCTCGGACACGTTGGTGGAGTTCGCTTTGGGGGAGCTGCACGCATTGCTCGGTGATCCGGCGCGGGCTCGCGAGTACGCCGACCGCGGTGCCCGGCTGGCCGAGGAGTCCGGCTCGCACGCGTGGCGGTACGTGCTGCAGTCGGTCGAGGCGAAGATCGACCGCGACACCGGACGGACCGAACGCGCGCTGTCCCGCGCCCTGGCTCTGGTCGAGGAGGCCGAGGAGGGCGCAGCCGAGCTGTACGTGCTCCTCGGGCTGGTGATCGCGGGAAGCGCTTACCACCGTCTGGGACAGCTGGAACCCGCGGCCGAGGCGTTGCGGCGCGGGCTGCGGCTGGCCGAGTCGCTCGGGCGGGTGGACAACGAGACCGAGTACCTGATCGATCTGGCCCGTCTGCTGCACACGGCAGGAGACTCGGAGGCCGCGGTGGAGCTGGCCACGCGTGCTTTGGCGCAGGCCACGGACTTCGGGTTCCGGCTGCAGCGCGGACGGGCGCTGGCGACGCTGGCTCTGCTGGGGTTGAAGGCGGGCGACTGGGCACGGGCGCACTCGTACGCCGTTGAGGCCGTGGAGGTGCAGCGGGCGACCGGTTTCGTGCTGGGCGAGGCGGAGTCGTTGCTGGTGCTGGCGCAAGCGGAGGACCGGCTCGACGACCCGGCCGCGGCGTCGCACCTGCATGAAATGCGAGCGATCGTCGCGCGCGTGACCGGCGTCCACGGCGGTGAACCCGCCGGCGTTCTGTGTGAAACTGACTTCGGCTGACGGGTTTCCGGCAGAAGGGGGCGGTGTGCAGATCGACCTGTTCCCGCGCCCGCACCAGCTGCCGGCGGCCATCGCGGACTTCGTCGGACGCGAGGAGCTGCTCCAGTCCGTTGTGGACCTGATCACCTCATCTCCGCAGGTGGTGTTGCTGACGGGGCCGGTGGGCACGGGTAAGACGACGCTCGCTGTGCACGCGGCGCACCGGGTCGCGAACGGGTACTTCGCCGACGGTCAGCTGTTCGTGCGGCTGCGCGGTTCGACTCCGTACGAGGTGCTGGGCCGATTTCTCGCTTCGTTCGGGTTGTCCGTTCCGGGGGATTTCGCGGCACGGTTGAGCGCGTATCGAGACGCTGTCGCGCGGCAGTCACTTCTGCTCGTTCTGGACGACGCGACGAGTGTGGAGCAGGTGACTCCGCTGCTGCCTCACTCGCCGGGATGCGCGGTGCTGGTGACCTCGCGGCACCGGTTGCGGCTGCCGCACGTGATTTCCGTCGGCCCGTTGGAACCCGCGCAGGCGCTGGCGTTGCTGGGCAAGCAGATCGGCGCTGACCGCGTGTCCGCCGAGGCCTCGTCCGCGGATGCCCTGGTTTCGGCTGTGGACTGCTCGCCCTTGGCCTTGCGGGTCGCCGGGGCTCAGCTCGCCGCCCGTCCGCATTGGCCGATCTCGCTGCTCGTCGACCGGCTGTCCTTGGACGCGTTGACGTACGGCGGGCTGTCCGTTCGGGCACGGCTGGAGGAGACGACCGGGGATCTGAGCCTGCACGCTCGCCGGCTGCTGGGGTTGCTCGCCGGACTGGGGTGTGGCCGGCTTCCTTCCTGGGCGCCGGTGGCGGCGTTCGGTGATATGCGCGGACAGTCCGCTGTGGACGAACTGGTGTCGGCTCATCTCGTCTCGATCTCCGGCGGGGACTACGTGGTGCCGCCGTTGGTCCGGGAGTTCGCTTCTCAGGCTTCCGGAGATGCGCTGCGCCGGGTGCTGGGCGGATGGCTGTACCTGCTGGATCACGCGCGGTCCGCGTTGTACGGCGGTGAGTTCTCGGTCGTGCGCGGGTCGTCGGTGCGCGAGGTCGTGCGGCCTGATGCCTTGCTGCGGTCAGATCCGCTGGCGTGGCTGGAGGCTTCTGCCGAGTCCTTGTGCGAGGCGGTGTCGCTGGCGGCCGAGGCCGGGTTGGACGAGTTGAGCTGGGAGCTGGCACATCGGCTGGTGGCGCTGTTCGAGACGCGCATCGACTACGACGGCTGGCAGCACACGCATGACGTTGCTCTTGCGGCTTGTTCGGGCAATGCGCGTGGGACGGCCGTGCTGTGGTGCTCGCTCGCGTCGTTGCACATCAGCCAGAGCCGGTACGACTTGGCCATGGAGATGACCGAGCTCGCCAAGGACGCGTTCGAGGACCTCGGTGATCTCGCCGGACTCGGCCTGGCGTACCGGAACCTGGGGATCGTGTCGCGGTCGTCCGGTGACCTGGTGGCGGCGCGGCAGTGGTATCAGCGAGCGCTTGCCGTGTACGAGCGGCTCGGCGATCCCGTCGGGCAGGCGTCGGTGCTGCAGAACCTGGCGCAGGTCGACCTCTACGACTCGGATCCCGCCGGGGCGTTGGCACGCCTGAGTGCTGCTTTGGACGTGTGCGATCGCGGTCCGGCGAGGGTGATGGCGCAGATCAACTACCGGATGGGCAAGCTGCTCGCGGCTTCCGGCCGGTACGACGAGGCGCACGACATCCTGTCCGTCGCCTTGGGCCTGACGCGGTCGGCACGGGACCGTCGTGGTGAGAGCTTCGTGCTGTACGTGTTGGGGGGCAACGAGTTCTCGCGTTCCCGGTTCGGTGCCGCGCGGTCGTTGCTGCTCGAGGCGGTGGCCATCTGCGAGGCCAACTTCGACGTCGTGGGGGCGGCGCGGGCCCGGCTGGAACTCTCACGGGTGCACCGCGCGTGTGGCGAGACCCGACTCGCGGCCGAGCTGGAAGCGGCGGCTCGTGCGGTTTACTCGGAATTCGGCCTGAAACCAGCTCTGGGCGATTTGATCTTCCAGATGTGAGGCTGTTGTGAGCTATTGCTCCAACCGAGTGCTTGGCTGGGTCGTAAGATTCCGTTAGGGTCGCATTCGCGGGCAATTGGCAGGGCGGATGGCGTTACCGAAAATCGCCCAAAAATTGATCAAAAATTAGCCACTTGTTCGATTGCAACCAAAACGCTGCTCCATCGGGGTGTTGCCTTCCACGGCAGGACCAGTCGGCCCTCACCCTGCGGGACGGTGGTGACCGAGGTGTGTGCGCGCAGTGGTGCGAGGTCGGCCAAAAGGGGCTTGCGAGTCGTGAGAATCGGACCAGTCTTGTCTAATGGCATCGCCGGGATCCGTCCGGCGGACGGTGGCCTCGACGCGGGGGTGGAACGCACCATGGGTGGTGTCCCGACGTTTCCCCACGGCAGACCACTGACGTGGGCGGACCTGGAGGCGATGCCTGATGATGGGCACCGTTTCGAACTCGTCGACGGGGTGTTGGTCATGAGCCCCTCACCCCGCCCCGTGCACCAGCGCGTCGTCGCCCGGCTGCTGGTGGCGCTGACGGCTGTCTGCCCGCCGGAGCTGGAAGTCCTCCCCGCTCCGGTCGACGTGGTGCTCGCCGACGACACGGTCTTCATCCCCGACCTGGTGGTGGGCCGGCGTGAGCAGTTCACGAAGCAGGCGCTCATGGGACCGCCGGTGCTGGCGGTCGAGGTCCTGTCGCCGCGCACGCGACACGTGGACCTGGAGCTGAAGCGGGCGAAGTTCCAGGAAGTCGGCTGCGAGAACTACTGGATGATCGACTACGACAGTCCGTGGATGAGGTGCCTGCACCTCGAAAAAGGGGTGTACGTCGAGCAGGCCCGTTCTGACGGTGAAGAGATCATCGAGCTCCAGTTCCCCTTTGCGGTGAAGTTGAGCGCACAATCTCTCGTGCGCTGAGTGCGTGCCGATCAAGACGGAATGGGCTGAACGGGCGACACCGCCCTACAAACGTGTGGATCAGGGCTTCACCATCTGGCGTGCCCGTGCGCCGGGCTGGTTGCGTGCACCGCGTCACGTCCAACGCGCGGAGGTCCAACGCACATGCAGCCGTTCCAGCTGCCGGAGTTCTACACGCCCTACCCGGCTCGGCTGAACCCGAACCTCGAGCGCGCCCGCATCCACACGCGGGCGTGGGCGCACGAGATGGACATGATCGATGTTCCGCAGCACGGGACGGTGATCTGGACCGACGACGACCTCGAGTCGCACGACTACGCGTTGCTCTGCGCGTACACGCACCCCGACTGCGACGGTGAGACGCTCGACCTCGTCACCGACTGGTACGTCTGGGTCTTCTACTTCGACGACCACTTCGTCGAGCTCTACAAGCGCAACCCGGACATCAAGGGCGCCCAGGCGTACCTCGACCGGCTCCGGCAGTTCATGCCGGTCGGCGGCAAGATCACCGAGGAACCCACCAACCCGGTCGAGAAGGGCTTGAAGGACCTCTGGCTCCGCACGGTCCCGAGCCATTCCCAGGACTGGCGCGAGAGGTTCGCCCACAACACCAGGCATCTGCTCGACGAGTCGATGTGGGAGTTGCACAACATCAGCGCAAAAAGGCTGTCCAACCCCATCGAGTACATCGAGATGCGTCGCAAGGTCGGTGGCGCGCCGTGGAGCGCGAACCTGGTCGAGCACGCGGTCGGCCTCGAGATTCCGGCCCAGATCGCCGGGACCAGGCCGCTGGGGGTCCTCAGGGACACGTTCAGCGACGCCGTGCACCTGCGCAACGACCTGTTCTCCTACGAACGCGAGGTGCTCGACGAGGGCGAGTTGTCCAACGGTGTGCTGGTGTTCGAGAAGTTCCTCGACCTGCCCACCCAGGAGGCCGCTGAGGCCGTCAACGACCTGCTGACGTCCCGGCTGCACCAGTTCGAGCACACGGCGCTCACCGAGATCCCGATCCTGCTGGACGAGCACGGCATCGACCCCATCGGCCGGGCGGCGGTTCTGGGCTACACCAAGGGGCTGCAGGACTGGCAGGCCGGCGGCCACGAGTGGCACCTGCGGTCGTCCCGGTACATGAACAAGGGGGCCAAGCCCAAGCCCGGCATGTCGGCCATTCTCGGCTCGTACACCAAGACCATGCCGCAGCGGCTCAAGCAGTTCACCGCTACGCCGAAGATCGTCGAGCCGTACGAGGTGCCGTTCCACTTCCCGTTCACGCTGACGCTGTCCCCGCACCTCGACCAGGCCCGCGAGGAGATCATCACGTGGGGCCGGGAGATGGGCCTGCACAGCGAGGGCATCTGGGACGAGGCCAAGCACCGCGGCTTCGACCTGGCGCTGTGCTCGTCAGGGCTCGACCCGGACGCGACTCCGGTCGAGCTGTTCACCTCGGCCGCGTGGCTGTCGTGGGGCACCTACGCCGACGACGTCTACCCGTGGGTCTTCGGGCGTCTGCGTGACCTCGCCGGGCTCAAGGCGCAGACCGTCCGGCTCAAGCAGTGCATGCCGCTGGACCTGCGACCGGTCGTCGTCCCGGTCAACGCCACCGAACGCGGCCTCGCCGACCTGTGGCTGAAGACCGCGGCGCCGATGTCGCCGGAGTTCCGGAAGGTGTTCCGGGAGACCGTCGACGTCATGCTGGACGCCTGGGTGTGGGAAGTGGTCAACATCCAGCAGAACCGCATTCCGGACCCCGTCGACTACCTGGAGATGCGCCGCACGACGTTCGGCTCCGAGCTGACGATGTCGCTCTCCCGGTTTTCGCATTCCGGGGTCGTCCCGCAGGAGATCTGGGGAACGCGGGTCATTCAGACCATGGAGCGGTCGGCCATGGATTACGCCTGCATGCTCAACGACGTCACCTCGTACCTCAAGGAAATCCAGTACGAGGGCGAAGTGCACAACATGGTGCGGGTGGTCGAGAACTTCCTCGGAGTGTCCCAGTCCCGTGCTTTCGAGATCACCTACGCGCTGATGG
>JAVXWK010000964.1:0-12092 GCA_032230575.1 Pseudonocardiales bacterium
GACGCTGACAAGAAGTACGGCTACTCGGTCACCATCGACAAGAAGACCCTCCCGCCGGGCGCGAAGGAAGAGAAGGAGTACGGCACCCTTCTCATCCCGCTCGACCTGCAGGAGAACGGCAAGAACAGCAGGGTCTTCGCGTACTGCGTCGAGTTGCCGACCCCGCTGCAGGGCGGCAAGGGCCTCAAGGAAGCTCCGTGGGGTGACCACCCGAACCCGGACTCCAAGTTCAAGGAGAACGCCGGCAAGATCCTCTGGATCCTGACCAACTCGTTCCCCGCGCTCGACACGAACGCGATGGACGAGAAGTACCAGGGTGACTACAACGAGCAGGAAGTGATCGCCGCCACGCAGGCCGCGATCTGGCACTTCAGCGACGGTGTCGAACTCAAGAGCCTCAGCACCGACAACGAGCAGGCGCGAGCGGATGTCGCCAAGCTCTACAAGAAGCTGATCGACCAGGCCGAGGACCTGAAGGAGCCGACGAAGCCGACGCTGGAGATCAAGCCGGACTCCAAGTCCGGCAAGGCCGGCGAGAAGATCGGTCCGTTCACGGTCACCACGACCGCGACCGAGCTGAAGCTGACGGCGGAGCTCCCCGACGGTGTCACCATCACCGACGCCGAGGGCAAGCCGCTCAACGTCGAGAAGAAGGCCGGCAAGTCCGAGCTGACCACCAAGGCGGCCGAGGGCGACAAGGTCTCCGAGTTCTTCGTCAACGTGCCGGCGAACGCGGACAAGGGCGAGGCGAACATGACCGTCTCCGCCGAGGCGACGCTGCCGAAGGGCCGCCTGTTCATCGCCGAGGACAAGAACCACAAGACCCAGTCGCTGGTCATCGCGCAGAGCTCGCCGTTCAAGATCGCCAAGGACGCCAAGGCCGACTGGACCGCCGCTGTGCAGCCGACCGAGCCGAGCACGCCGTCGTCGACTCCGTCCTCCACGCCGGAGACCACGACCCCGACCACCAGCACGACGACCCCGCAGGCTCCGAGCGGCGGTAACGACGACCTGGCTTCGACCGGTGCGTCGATCCTGTGGCCGCTCGTCGGTGGTCTGGCGCTCGTCGGTGCCGGTATCGGTGCGCTGTTCGTCGTGCGCCGCAAGAAGGCTGGTGCTGCTGAGTAATCAGCACCCGTAAGACGAACGCCCCCAGGGTCCGCGCCGGTCCTGGGGGCGTTTGCCGTCTGTACGCGGGGCCCTCGCGTCCTCTCCTGGAGTACGAAAGCTCCCCGCGTACTATCAGCGGCGGCTGATGCCCGCCACGCTGATGTCGCCGTCGGCGATCGCTACGTCGCGATCGGAGGAGGCGCCGGAGAAGATCGCGCGGGCCGGGTCGCGGAAGTTCTCCACGATCTCGACGCGCTGCACCGGCTTGGCCGTCGGGATCACGGCTTCCGGCGTCCACGTGCAGCCGAACCGCACCAGGTAGGTGTTCACGTTCGGCTTGCCGTCCTCGGTGGCGTACACGCGCCACGTGAACGGGTCGATCTGCTCCATGTCACGGGTGCGCAGTCCCCGTGCCACTTCCTTGGTCTCCCAGCCGCGACCGTTCCACGTGGACATGAAGTTGTGCAGCGGTCCCTTGTCCTGATCGCCCATGAACCACAGCACGAACGGCCTGCCCAGCGTCGTGCCCACCTGCTGGATGTAGTCGGGGGACTTGACCGCGTTCGGCAGGGTCAGCGGGGTCTCCGCGATCTTCAGGTACTTCTCCTGGTCGGCGTCGTCGATCTGGGTGCCCAGATCCTTGCCGGCCGCCGAGTAGAAGTGCAGGTTCCGCGGGTCGAACGTCGCGTAGTACATGTTGCGGTGGTAGCGGTCGTGCAGATGTCCTTCCGTGCCACCACCGGCGAGCGTGTACGCGATCCGCACGCGGCCGTTGTCCTCCTGCCGCAGCTGACCGATGTAGATCTCGTTCATGTTGTCCGCGCGGGACGTCGAGCCGATTGCGAACCGGTCACCGGTGAGCTCCGTGGAGGTCTTCCACGTCTTGCCGTTGTCCTTGGACACCACGTAGAGCATCGGACGCGTGTCCGTGGGCGTCACGTGGTCGAGGTCGCGGGTCGTCTCCCGGTAGAAGACGTAGATCGTGCCGTCCCTCGTGACGAACGGCATCGGGTACGTGGCCGCGTTCTTGGAGATCAGCGTCTCCTCCCAGACGCCGTCGGCCGAGTTGGCCTGGGGCGAGCGGGACATGCGCAGCTCGACGTTGTGCATGCCGCGGAAGATCAGCAGGTGCCCGTCCCCGGCCTGAACCATGGTCGGGTAGTTGTGCGAGTCCTTGTCACCGTCCGCGACCCGGTTGGGCGTGGACCACGTGGACTTGCGGTGGTCGTACGTCTGGACGTAGCTGTCCTCGTACTGACCAGCCCACGAGATGAAGGTCTTGCCGACCTTGCGGTCGTAGACCCCACCCGCGACGGGCCGCCGGTCACTGCGGGCAGCGACGTTCGTGGCCGTGTTCGTCACCGTGAACTTGGCTTTGCCCAGGTCGGAGCTCTGAGTGTCGGCTGTGGCGTGGGCCGACGAGACAACGACGAGCGGCAACAGCAGTACAGCGGACATAACTCCACGCAGGAGCCGTGTCATGTGGCGTGTCCTCCTGGTTCTGGCCGCGACGGCGGCCGACCAGGCGGCGGCGGGGTCATCATCCGCGTCGCCGAGCCGACTTGTCCAGGCGGAGTTAGCGTGATCGCGGCTATCAACACGCGGGCCCCACTCGGGTACCCTGCGTCAGGAGCGGAGGAGCATCACATGAACTTCGACGAGATCAAGAACAAGGCCGTGGACCTCGCTGAGGAGCACCACGAGCAGGTCGACAAGGGCGTGGACGCTGCGGCGGACTTCGTCAGCGGCAAGTTCGGTCACGACGAGCAGGTCGACTCGGTTGCCGAGAAGATCAAGGACATCCTTCCAGGTGGATGAGTGAACTCCTCTAAAGCCACTGACGCAGGGCGGGTCACCTCGAACGGGGAGACCCGCTCTCCTTCTGCCCGCAGGCCGGAAATGATCACCTGGCAGGGCATCCACGAGCCCAGGCTGGAGCAGGTCCGCCTGCTGCTCTCCAGCGACCAACGCCTCCGCGCGTCCGGCCGCCTGGTCGCCGCGGGCCCCGACGAGCAGTTCAACGCCTCCTTCGAGGTCTCCGTGAGCGAGAGCGGCCAGGTCAACCGCCTGTTGCTCCGCACCGCCACGGTCTCGGAGGAGCGCCAGTGCTCCTTGTCCCGCACCGAGGACGGCGCCTGGCTCGTGGACCACGGCCAGGGCAGCAAGCGCGAGACGTTCAACGACGCTCTCGACGTCGACGTCCAGTTCGCCGTGCTGTTCAACGCCATCCCGATCCGGCGCCTCGGGCTGCACCGTGAAGTCGGCGAGCACGCGCTGCCCGTCGTGCGCGTGAATCTGCCCGATCTGTCGGTCAAGGCCGTGACCCAGACCTACAAGACGGTGTCCGTGGGGGACGACGTCTCGGTGGTGCGGTTCAAGAGCGGCGGGTTCGAGCAGAACATCAAGGTCGACAAGAACGGCCTTGTCGTCGAGTACCCGCTGATCTCGAAGCGAATTTAGAAGCACCCAGAAGTACTTCCTTCGTGGCGAGTCGCATCCGAACGATGGAAGCTCCTGGGGTTCGCCTTCTGGCGTCCGGCCACGCCGAAACGAACTTCGAGCGTGGTGGGGCGCTCGTTCGGTGATGGCGTTCGCGACGCCATCCAGAGTGCGGGGATGACCCAGCGCAGACTTGCCGAGGTTGGTCGTGCTGTCGGCATCCGGGACAGCAAGGCGCCGACCACGCACCTGCCCCTCTCGGACAAGGCGTGGTCGGCGTTCCTGGCCGACGTGAAGGCTCGGGTCAGACCATCTCGCCCAGCACCTCCGGGTCGATGGCGATCGGCGCCGGGCGGTAAGCCGGCGGCTCGACTCCCATCAGCGAGCGCACCAGGAAGTCCCAGCAGCGCGTCCGCACGTAGGCCAGCCTGTCGATGTACAGGTGCTCGGCTCCCGGCACGATCAGCAGCTCGAACTCCTTGCCGGCAGCGATCAAAGCGTCCGCCAGCCGCAGCGCGTGGTCCGGGTGGACCGTGTCGTCCAGCTCGCCGTGCACCAACAGCAGCTTGCCCGCCAGCCGGTCCGCGAGCTCGATGTTCGAGGCGCGGGCCCATGCCTCCGGGTTCGAGGAGCCGTCGCAGGACTCCGCCCACCCCAGCCCGATGTACCGAGCATCGTGCGAGCCGGACAGCGCGACACCGGCGTGGTACGTCTCGGGGAACGCCAGCATCGCCCGCCCAGCCGCGAACCCGCCGCCGGAGTGGCCCATCACGCCCAGGCGAGACAGGTCCATCCACGGCCGAGAACCAGCCAATTGCTCCAGCGCAGCGACGTGATCTTCCAAGCTGCCCGCGTCGGACAGGTGGCCGTACGACTCATCGAGGAAGGCCTTGCTGCGGCCAGGGGTTCCGCGTCCGTCCAGGGCGACGACGACGAAACCGAGTGCGGCCAGCGGTTCCGCGTCCATGCCCATGCCGCCAGGGTCGAAACACGGGTCGACCCTCGTGACCTGCGGGCCGGGGTAGACGCTGTCGACGACCGGGTAGCGCCCGGACGGGTCGAAGCCGCGCGGCTTGTACAGCACGCCGTAGATGTCGGTGACGCCGTCGGCTGCCTTGACGCGGAAGCGTTCCGGGGCGGTCCAGCCCGTGTCGAGCAGCCGGCTGATGTCGGCGCGCTCCAACGAGACCAGCACGCGGCCGGACCAGTCGCGCACCGCGGTGACCGGCGGCGTGTCCACAGTGGACGCCGAGTCGACGAAGTACTTGCCGTCCGGGGACACCGTGACGACGTGGTCCATCAGGTCATCGGTGACCAACCTGAACCCGCTGCCGTCCAGGCCCACCGCACAGACCGTGCGGCGGTAGGGGTCCTCCGCGACCAAGCCCGAAGCCGTGAAGTAAACGGTGCTCTCGTCGACGTGCAGGATTTCGCGCACCAGCCACGAACCGGACGTGACCTGGCCGAGCAACGCGCCGGTGTGCAGGTCGTAGCGGTAGAGGTGGCCCCAGCCGTCGCGCTGCGAGAACCACAGCACCTCGTCGGCCAGCACCCGGATGATCGGCATGCCGTACATGAACTGGTTGGGGCCGACCCGGTTGGTGCCGGTCTCGGTCAGCACGACCGTGACTTCGCCAGTAGAAGCGTCCATGCGGTTCAGCGAAAGCGAGTGCTGGTCGCGGGGGCGGCTGAGGAAGTAGACGGACGAGCTGTCCTCGGACCACCACGCCCAGCCCGCCATGATCGGCGAGAACTCCGGCATGAGCAGCGGCGAGGTCTGGGCGCGGACCATCGTGCCCTCGACCAGGTTGAACACGACCAGCTCGGCGAGCGGCATGTCCGGGTCGCCGGGGTAGGCGTAGCGCTGCGAACGAAGGACGGGCGCGCCGCCGTCGGCCGGGCGGGACTCGTGCAAGTACGTCTGGCGGACGTTGCGCTCGTCGGTGCGGTGCGCCAGAACCTTCCCGGAATCCGGCGACCAGGCCAGCGCGGGCGGCATGTGCGGGAGGCCGAACTTCCGCATCAACGTCGAGTAGCTCATGGCGGCGGGGCCGTAGCCGTAGCCGTAGTCCGGAGAGCCGTCGGTGGTCAGGGCCCACGAGTCGTGGCCGGAGCGTGCCCACAGGTCCTGGCCGCGGCGCGAGACCGCGAACTTGCCGTCAGGAGACGAGACTTCGAGCGGGTTGCCCGGAGCCGGAAGGAACGGGGTGGGGTCGAAGTCCGGCGTACGGGTGCCCAGAACAGGGTCGACGACGTAGAACTGGCGGGAAGCGCCGTCGCGGACCTGGTACCAGAAGCGGGCACCACCGTCGATCCACTGTGGACGGACCTTGTCGCCGACGATCAGCTCGCCGGGGGTGGCGGCGCGGCGGAGGAGGAGTTCTGCGGCCTGGTAGTTCTCGGTGGTGCTCATGGCGGATCCCCAGTTCTGGAAGAAGGTGTCAGAGGCTGCTGGCGGTGATGTCGCCGTACGACGTGGTGGCGCGGATGGACAGGGCGGGCGTGCCGTTGTTCTTCAGCGCGTTGTGGATCCGGCCGTAGGAGGTGCCGGCGTCCAAAGAGGCGGAGAGGCCCGCGGCGACGGCGACCTCGATGTCGCCCTTCAAAGTGCTGATCTCGGCGGAACCGTTGAGGCTGCCGACGAACACGTCACCGGCTTGCACCTTCACCTGGACGTTGGCGGCCTCGTCGATCTTGATGTCGCTCTGCGCGGCCTCGAAGGCGATGTCACCGAGCCGGCCGACGCCGCGGAACTCGGCGCTGGCGGCCTTCGCCTCGACGCGGGAACCGGTGGGCAGCTGCACGGTGATCTCGACCGAGCCGGACGACCCGAGGATCCCGGCGGTCTCACCCTTGATCTGCAGGACGCCGTCGGCGAACGAGACCTGCGTCTGAGAAGCGGCCTTCACATCGCGGCTCTTCGAGGCGTCGGCGGGACGGACCTCGACAGCGGTGTCGGAGCGGTCGGCGGCGATGAGCTGGACCAGCCCCGCGGGGATGTCGAGGACGGCGGCGATCGGGGCGGTGGTGGCGAACTTCTGCATCTCTGGCTCCTGCGACTCGGTGTTTCTGATGAGCGAAAAGCTACGTTGCGTTCATGGATGCAGCAACGAACTTCGTTGCATGAGAAGAACAAAGAGCCAGTTAAAAGGCCATAAAGTGTTGCAATGGACTTGAAA
Source organism: Pseudonocardiales bacterium (assembly GCA_032230575.1). Classification (GTDB taxonomy): domain Bacteria; phylum Actinomycetota; class Actinomycetes; order Mycobacteriales; family Pseudonocardiaceae; genus Lentzea. The sequence goes on from JAVXWK010000964.1 coordinate 6,729, forward strand.
TCTAATGCAACGATCATGCTGTGAGTGTTGCAATGAGCTAAGCTGAAAGCTATGCCAGGAGGTCGACTCACCCAGCAGGAACGACGGCAGATCGCACTCGGCCTGGCCGACGGCCTCGCCTACGCGGAGATCGCGAGAAGCCTCGACCGGCCCACCTCGACGATCACGCGCGAGGTGATGCGCAACGGCGGCCCGGCAGGCTACAAAGCCGATCTCGCCCAACTCGGCACCGAACACCGAGCCCAGCGCCGCAAGGCCACACCGAAGCAACCGGTCGTGCGCACCGACGGTCGCGACCCGGAAGCCATGCGCGAGTACGAGGAGCAGTTCGTCGCGAACCTGGAGCAGTCGGGACTGCCGAAGATGACGTCGAGGATGCTGACCGTCCTCTACACCTCGGACACGGGCAGCGCGACGGCGGCGGAGTTCGTGGCAAGGCTCCAGGTCAGCCCGGCGACCGTCTCCAAAGCCATGGCGTCACTCGAAGGTCTCGGCCTGATCCGCAGAGAACGCGACGAGCGCCGCCGCGAGCGCTACATCGTCGACAACGACGTCTGGTACCAGTCGATGATCGCCGGGGCGCGGTCCAACGCGCAGTTCGCCGAGATCGCGCGCCAGGGCGTCGCAGTCCTCGGCGCGGGCACCCCGGCCGCAGTGAGACTGGAGAACATCGCGCGGTTCATGGACTTCGTCAGCGAGAGCATCATCCGTGCCGCGGAACAGGCCCGCGACATCCTGAAGACCTAGACGCGCACCGCCACCGCGACACCCTGGCCGACGCCCACACATGCGGCCGCAATGCCAACGCCACCACCACGTGCGCGCAGGTGCCGTGCGACATCGATGATCACGCGCGGCATCGACGCGCCCAAAGGATGCCCGTAGGCGATCGCGCCGCCGTGGACGTTGACCTTCTCGCGGTCGATCTCCGGCAGGTGGTGCAGCACCGACAACGCCATGGCCGCGAACGCCTCGTTGATCTCCCACAGGTCGACCTGAGCCGCCTCGAGATGCAGGCGCTTCAACAACTTCCGGATCGCCGACACCGGCGCGATCGTGAACCGGTGCGGCTCCTCGCCGGTCGTCGCCGACCCGAGAACCTCACCCAACGGCTCCACACCCAGCTCGGCGGCCATCGCTTCCGTGCCCATCAACGCAGCCATTGCGCCGTCGTTCAACGGAGAAGCGTTGCCGGCGGTCACCGATCCGCTCTCCGAAAAAGCGGGCTTCAGCTTGGCGAGCTTCTCGATGCTCGTGTCCGCGCGGACGTTCTCGTCGCGCCGCACCGCGGACCCGTCCGGCAGCTGCACGGAGAACGCAAACCCTTCGTGCACACCGGCATCCCACGCAGCAGCAGCGCGTCGGTGCGACCGCAACGCGAAGTTGTCCATCTCGGCGCGCGTGATGCCCAGCTCGTGAGCCACGTTCTCAGCGGCCAGTCCCAACGGAACCGTGTAGTGCTTGGGCATCCGCGGGTTCACCAGTCGCCAGCCCAGCGCCGTCGACACGGTCTCCATGCGGTCCGGGAAAGCCTTGTCCGGCCGTGCCGTCACGAACGGCGCCCGCGACATGCCCTCCACCCCGCCGGCGACGAGCAGGTCCGCGTCACCGGCGGCCAACGCCCGAGCAGCCTGCACCACGGCCTCACCACCGGAGGCGCACAGCCGGTTCAGCGTCACGCCCGGCACGGAGACCGGCAGGCCCGCCAGCAGAGCGGCCATGCGGGCGACGTTGCGGTTGTCCTCGCCGGCACCGTTCGCGTCGCCGAGCAGCACGTCGTCGATGCGGGCCAGGTCCAATGACGGATAGCGGCGCAGCAGGTCGACGATGGGCAGCGCCGCGAGGTCGTCCACCCGGATGCCGGAGAGACCTCCCCGGTACCTGCCGACCGGCGTGCGGGCTGCGTCGAGGATCAGTGCGCGGGCCATGCCTCCATCTTGAACCAATTACGGCTTGAGCAGGAACGGGACATAACCCGTTTCGGGATGCACCTCTGAATCGGTGCTGAACGCCCTGACCTCGATGGCGTGCGGGCCGGCGGACAACGACGACGTGCTCAGTGAAATCCGCCACCGCCCTGCGGCTGCCGGTCCGTCGACCGTGGTGGGCACGGTGGCGATGTGGTTGCCGTCGAGCCGGATCTCGAACCCGGCGAGGCCCGCCACGGCCGCGTCGAGGGCGTTGACCCGGACCTCCAGCACCACGCGGCCCCGGTTGAACGCGGCACCGTTCTCGATGGGCTGGCCACTGGCGTCGAGCACCTCGGGCACGGGATCGGCGAGCACAGGGTGAGCGTCGACCAGAGGATCACCGGCCTGGCGTTGCGGAGGGCTCTTGGCGCCGGTCAGCTCCACGTCGGTGTGCGTGACCTGGATGCGTTCCTGCGTCACGAGCTGGACGTTGAGGTTGTCGGTGAAGGCTTCCTTGGGCAGGTCGGCGACGGCGGGGTACTCGGCGCCGGGCTTCCACGGCGTGCCAGGCACGGCGGCACGCAGTGGCACCTCCACGCCGTTGATCTTCACGGCAGTGACAGGCTCGCTCTCGCGCGACGGGATCAGGGCGATCCGCAACTGGCCCGAAGTGACGTCCGGAATCTGATAAGTGCTGCTCACAGGCCCGTCGATGCGGACTTGCGGCGTCGGCACGTTGGGCGGCGCGTCCGACTTGGCGGTCCGGTAGCCGATGAGGTCGACACCCGCGCGGATCCGGTCGCCCGCGAGTGCCGCGACGCCGATCAACGCCGTCGCCTCGTGCCACTCCGGCACGAACGGCGATGTCGCGACGACCTCGCCGTCGCGCGTGATCTGGGTGCCGGTCCTGGTCAGCACGATCTCCCAGCGCACGGTCATCCCGGGCACCGCGGCGGGGATGGGCTTTGCAGCCGTGCCGTTCGGGACGAGCTCGACGATCGAGTTGCCGACGACGTCCGTGGAAATGGTCGCGCGGATGGCACCGGGCAGCACCGGGTCGCCCTGGACGCTGACGGGGCCGGGCACGAGGTCCAGCAGCAGTTTGCCGCCGGTGCTCGGCGCGTCGGTCTCGATCACAAAGCGCGATTCGTCGTCACTGCGCACGAACGGCGTGCGGGACCGCAACGTCACCGCGCGCGTGCCGCAGCTGCTGCTGATGACCATCCGGTCGTGGTCTTCCTCGTCGCCGGAGGTCGCGCGGGCGCAGTCGGTGCGCTTGGCGAGGCGCCAGCGTTGGAGATCGGGCTCGTCAGGGCTGTCGAAGCGGTCGACGAACGTGTACGGGGCGTTGTCCGCACGGGGGGTGGCCTTGGTGCGAGCGGGCTCCGAGCGTTGGCCGAACGAGTCGACCGCGCGGATCTCGATCTCCTGCTCGCGCTCGTTCTCCAGGCCGTTGAGCTGGGTGCCGGGCCTGGTCACGAGCTTGGTCTTCGAGCCCCACCTCACCTCGTAGGCGGGGGCCTCGCCGGACCAGTTGAGCCCGATCTTGTGGTGGCCGCCGCGCGCGACGACGCCCGCGGGTGTCGCCGGACGCCCCTGCGGGCTCGGCACCAGCACCTGGTCCGACACGTAGGGCTTGAGCTTCGTCGGCGGCGGGGGAGCTGTGGGCAGCGTGGAGTCGCCCCCGTCGGTGTCGCGCAGGACGATCACGCCGACCACCAACGCGAGGCCTGCGACAGCGAAGGCGACCCGCTTCATGCGAGTCACGCTAAGGCGTTCACCCCAGCTCGAACACGGTTTCGGTGGTAACGGGTTCGCCATGGTCCGCCGGAAGGACGCTCAGCTTGAGCCGAGCGTGCGACCCGGAGGCCAAGTTCTTCGCGTCGAGCCAGAACTCGTGCCTCCCGGGCACCCCTGAACCCTGCTCGTTCGTGGGCAGCGACACGATCCGCCTGCCGTCCAGTTCGAGCTCGATCCCGCGGTGGCCGATGGCGTTGACCTCCGCCGTGACGAGGATGCGGCCGGTGTGCGGGAGGGGCTGCGGCGGCTTGGTGCCGTCCTCGTGCATGACGTGCAGCCGGGGGCCGCCGGTCTTGATGCCGCCGGGCCGGTCGGAGAGCTTCGGCAACGTGCCGGGGCGGCTCTCGGGCTTGCGGATCACGACGAGCTGGGCGGGACTCGCGGCCACGATCTTGCCCGAGTTGATCGCGACGTCGGCGACCCTGACCTGGTTGCCGGCCTCAGGTGTGACGATCTTGGCGGCCACCGCGTCGGCCGGGACCTCGGTGTCCGGGAGGATCGGGATGACCTCGGTGGGCACGACCCGTTCCGGCACGCCGCCGACGCCGAACGCGTCCAGGAAGCCGCCGCCGTCGATCCGGACCCTGGGGTGGACCAGCGGTTCCTTGAGGGCCACCGGTTCGTAGGCGACGACGACGCCGTCTCGGAGCGCCAGCACCGCGTCCGGCAGCACCCGCATCTCCCACCGGTGCCGCACGCCCGCCACGAGCCCGGTCAGCGGTGCGTCGCCCAGCTGGACCTGCTTGCCGGTGCGGGGGAGTTCCGGGTCGGCGACGATCCGCGTGCCCTGGGTCGTGATGTCCAGGCTGACCGCGCCGCGGGCCTGGACGTCGTTCTCCCTGAGGTACTGCCACGGGTCTGGCAGCAGCGTCAGCCGCACGTGGCTCGACTCGACGGCTCCGGCGACGCTGATGATCGCCCGGCCGGTCGCGCCGTCACTCGCCGGAACGCCGAACCTGATGGGCGTGTTCGACTGGAACGCGGCCATCGGGCAGTCGACGTCGATGCGCTTGCTCTGCCCGAACGGCCTGAGCCCCAGGCACTCCTGGTCGGCCTCGACGCGCCACTTCCGCGGTTCGAGCGCCTCCGGGCCGTCGAACCTGTCGACCTGGCCGACGAGCAGGTCGTCCCACTTGTCGTTGTAGAGGTCCTTGGGCGTGGCGGCGATCCTGAGCGGTTCCGACCGCTTGCCGGTAGCGCTGACCGCCCGGATCTCGACGTCGACCTGGGCGTCGGGGCTCAGTCCGGGGATCTCGACCTCGGGGCCGGGCACGAGCTGCTCGTTGCCGTTCCAGCGCACCTCGTAGGCCGATGCCGAGCCGTTCCACGCGATCTGCAGCGCGTCGGCGTCGAGCGCCTGGGCCCGTGCGTTCGTCGGCTTGCCGGGTTCCTGCTGCTCCACGACCTGGACGACGTCGTCGACCTCGCGCTTCAGCGTGTCCGGGGCGCCACCGGTTCTGAGCGCGACCACGGCCGCGATGACGAGCGCGAGTCCACCGAGCCCACCGGCGAGCGTCCGTCGATCCACCCGGAGACCCTACGATGTTTCCGCTGTGGCGGTGCTGCCGTTCAGCCCAACCACGCGCCCGCCACGTGATCCGAGGTTCCGCAACGCCGCGAGGGCTCCCGGCTTCGTCAGATCGATGGTGATCTT
>JAVXWK010000119.1:0-9842 GCA_032230575.1 Pseudonocardiales bacterium
CCATCAGCGCGGTCAGCTCCGCGGCGTCGAACCCAGGCGGTGACTCGACCGCGAGCACCACAGGTGTGGTGGCGGGAAGTCCGGGGCGGGCGGGCAGCTGACCTGCTGGTTCAGCGGAAACCACCACAGGTGTTCTGGTCCCGACGGGTCCGGCGACGCGTTGCCGCACCGCGTCGAGGAGTTCCTGCTCCGGTTTTCCCTTGAGCAGCAGCAGGACGAACGGATCGGCGTCGAGCAGCCAGCCGACCTGGAACGCGAGCGCGGCCGCGTGCCGGCACGGGAGTTCCCAGCCCTCGCAGTCGCAGGAGGGTTCGAGGTCGCCGATGCCGGGCAGCAGGTCCACACCGGACTCTTCGGCGGCCGCGACGAGATCGCGCGGCATGTCGTTGTCCAGCAATGCCGCGATGTGGCCCGGCTGTTCGGCGACGCGGTCGAGGAACCGTCCCCATTGGACTTCCGTCAGCACCGGCACCTGCACGGTGGTGCCGTGGACGGCTCCGGAGTCGTGGACCGATGCGTGCAGAAGGCCGGGGCTGACCGTGATCGGGCCGACGACGCCGGCGTGGGCGTAGCGGCGGCCGAGACGGAGCATCGCGTTGTCGAGGGCGGTGTCCTCGAGTGCCTTGACCCAGGCCTTGCCCCACCACGTGGTGGCGACGCGGCGTTTGACGCGGGGGAACGCGGAGAAGCCGCGTGCGGTCATCACTGGCTCCTGAGCTGGACTAGTTCGGCGAGTTCGGCGTCGGTCAGTTCGGTGAAGGCGGCCTCTCCCCCGTGCAGGACGGCGTCGGCCAGCGAGCGCTTCTCCTGCAGCAGGGCGGCGATGCGTTCCTCGACGGTGCCTTCGGTGACGAGCTTGTGCACCTGGACCGGACGGGTCTGGCCGATGCGGTAGGCGCGGTCGGTGGCCTGGTCCTCGACGGCGGGGTTCCACCAGCGGTCGAAGTGGATCACGTGGTCGGCGCGGGTGAGGTTGAGCCCGGTGCCGGCGGCCTTCAAGGACAACAGGAACACCGGCGCGCGGCCCTGCTGGAAGTCGTCGACCATCCGCTCGCGTTGCGGAACGGGAGTGCCGCCGTGCAGGAACCGGGTGGGCTGCTTGATGTGCTGTTCGAGCAGCCGGGCCATGCCGACGTACTGGGTGAAGATCAGCACCGAGCCGTCCTCGGCGACGATCGTGTCGAGCAGTTCGTCGAGCAGCTCCAGCTTCCCGGACGTGCCCTGCAACGAGGAGTGGCCGAGGTAGTGCGACGGGTGGTTGCAGATCTGCTTGAGGCCGGTGAGGAGCTTCAACACCAGACCTCGGCGCGCCATGCCGTCGCTCGTGGCGATCTGCTCCAGGATTTCTCTGGTCAGCGCCTCGTACAGCGCCGCCTGCCCGGTGGTGAGCGAGACGGGCAGGTCGGTCTCGGTCTTGGGTGGCAGTTCGGGGGCGACGCCGGGGTCGGACTTGCGGCGGCGCAGCAGGAACGGCCGGACGACCTTGGCGAGCGTGTCGTCGGGTTCGGGCCAGCGGGTGCGGAACGCGCGGTGCGTCCCCAGCAGGCCCGGTGTCGTCCAGTCCAGAATGGACCACAGCTCGGACAACGAGTTCTCCACCGGAGTGCCCGAGAGCGCGACCCGTGCGCCCGCCGGGATCGAGCGAAGTGCTTTGGCCGTGCCCGAGTGCGGGTTCTTGACGTGCTGGGCCTCGTCCGCGACGACCATTCCCCACTCGTGGTTGCGCAACGTCTCCGCGTCCAGGCGCATGGTGCCGTAGGTCGTCAGCACGATGCCTTCGGTGGCGAGAGTCCGTTGTGGACCGTGGTAGCGGGTGACGGGCGTGCCGGGAGCGAACCGGTGGATCTCGCGTTCCCAGTTGCCGAGCAGTGAGGCCGGGCAGACGACGAGCGCGGGTTCCTGACGGCGGTGCAGGTGCAGGGCGATCAGCGTGATGGTCTTGCCGAGACCCATGTCGTCGGCCAGGCACGCACCGAGGCCGAGCGAGGTCATGTGGGCGAGCCACCGCAGGCCGTGCAGCTGGTAGTCGCGCAGCTTGGCCTGCAGGTTCGCGGGCGCCGGGATCTCGGGGATCGCGCCGATCGCCGTCGTGAGGCTGTGCGGAGCGACCTCGACGTGTTCGCCGTCGACGACCGCCACGCCGGCGAGCGCCGCGGTCACGGCCTGAACAGCGGTGATCGGGGCGAGCTGTTGGCGGGCCTTCTTCTTCGACGCGGGGTCGACGAGCACCCACTGGTCACGCAGCCGCACGACAGGCCGGCTGGCTTCGGCGATGACGTCCATCTCGGCGTCGGTCAGCGAGGAGCCGCCGAGCGCCAGCTGCCAGTTGAACGTCAGCAGGTCGTCGGCCTTGAACTGGCCGCTGGGCTCGCCGATCACGGCCTTCGCCGTCAGACCGGTGGTCAGGTTCTTGGGCCAGTGGACCTCGATGTCGGTGTCCAGCAGCTCGGCGACCTCGCCGTCGGTGAGCTCGGCCTGGTCGAGGAGGCGGTGCAACGGCGGCCAGGTGGAGCGGCCGATCGCACGGATCGCGTCGAGCTCACGGCCGGACCCGCGCACGTCCCGCGGGTAGGGGTCGGTGATGCCGCGAACCTGGACGATCGCGCGGAACCGCAGGTCATCGGTCGTCTCGATGCGCAGGGAGAGCCTGATCTGCTCGTCGGCCCAGGCTTTCAGCTCTGGAACCATCCGGGGTTCAGCGCTCGCGAACACACCCTCCGCCCCGCCACGTGGCAACACGTCCGCGACGGCGTCCATGAACCGCCGCAACTCGTCGTAGTCCCCGTGCGCCGCGAGCTGCCGCAGGTGCAGTTCGTCGACGTGGTCGAGCGGTCCGATCCGCCAGGTGTCGCGGCCGTCCTCCGTCACGCTCGGCACGATCCGGCCGCGCGCGACGAGGTTGAGCGCCGTCGCCGTGGCCACTCCCCAGTAACCGGTGTCGTTCAGCGCGTCGGGTAAGGCTTCGAACAGGGCTTTTCCGCGGAGCTCGCCGAACATACTTTGTACCGTACACGATACGGTACGGTAGGGTCGCGCTCGTGATCGAACACACGGGCAGCGGTGACCCGGCGCGGACGCTGGCGTTGCTGTGGCGCACGCAGGAGCGGGTCTCGCGGAAGGGCAAGCCCGACCTGAGCGTGGACCGGATCGTGCAGGCGGGTGTCGCGCTGGCCGACGCGGACGGGCTGAAGGCGTTGTCGATGCGGCGCGTGGCCGAGGCGCTGGGCGTGGGCACGATGTCGCTCTACACCTACGTGCCGGGCAAGGGCGAGCTGATCGACGTCATGGTCGACACCGTGCAGGCGGTGACCGGGCGCGAGACTGCCGGGACGTGGCGCGAACACCTCATCTACGTGGCGCGGGAGAACCTCGCGCTGTACCGCGAGCACCCGTGGTTGTTGCAGGTCGCGCCGTCCCGCACGGTACTGGGTCCGCAGGTGGCGGCGAAGTACGACTTCGAGCTGCGCGGCCTGGAGGGCATCGGCCTGACCGACGTGGAGATGGACTCGGTGCTCAACCTCGTCCTCGGCCACGTGCAGACGTCAGCCCGCGGGCTGACCGCGGCCGCGGTGACCGAGCAGGAGACGGGGCTGACCGACCAGCAGTGGTGGGACGCGGCGGCGCCGTTCCTGATGACGGTGTTCGACCCGGCCCGCTACCCCGTCGCGGCACGGGTCGGTGGCGCGGTCGGCGAGGCGCACCAGAGCGCGTTCAGCCCGGAGCACTCGTTCGAGTTCGGTCTGGAGATGATCCTGGACGGCGTCAATCGGCTGATCGAGTCGCGTCGGCAGTAACACCTGAGTGACACCTCGCGGGATGCGTCGTTAATTCCCACGCGGTGTCCTGTGGGTGCCTACAGTTACGCCACGCCGATCAACTTCACCGTTCGGGAGGCCCGCTCGTGGTGATCGACTCGCAGCCGCGACAGGCGCTGGTGCGCCGGGTCACCGGTCTCGCGCGGTCGACACCGGGCCGGTTGAGCCTGATCATCCTGGTGCTCGCGATCGCGGCCCTGGCCAGCGGCGCGCTCACGACGTGGAGCGTGAACCGGCAGGAACGGGCGCTCGAGGACCTGGCCACCCGCTCCGAACCCCTCGCGCACGCCGCGCAGGAGGTCTACCGGGCGCTGCAGGACGCCGACGCGACGGCGGCGAGCGCGTTCCTGTCCGGTGGCCTGGAGCCTCCTCAGCTGCGGGACCGCTACGAGGCGGACATCGCGCAGGCCCAGGCCGCGCTGTCCGTGGCCACCGCCTCCTCCCCCGACCTCACGGCGACGCTGGCCGCCCAGCTACCCGTCTACACCGGCCTGATCGAGACCGCGCGGACGAACAACCGGCAGGGCTTCCCGGTGGGCGCGGCGTACCTGCGGGAAGCGTCCGGGCTGATGCGCACGCAGCTGCTGCCGGCGGCGCAGGAGCTGTACCGGGCGGAGACGGACCGGGTCGCCGGAGCCCAGCACGAGGCGAACTTCCCGTGGGGCTCGATGAGCGTCGCGCTGGCGTTCGTGATCGCCCTGGTCCTCACGCAGCGTTATCTGACCCGCAAGACGAACCGGTTGCTCAACGTCGGCCTGCTCATCGCGACGGGCGCGGCGGGGTTGTCGCTGTTGTGGGCGACGACGGTGTCGGTGCTGGTGATCAACGACGTGGCGGACTCGCGGACGGCGTCGGAGAAGGTCGACGTGCTGGCGCAGGCGCGGATCGCGACACTCACGGCACGCGGCGAGGAGACGCTGACATTGGTCGCGCGCGGTGCGGGCCAGGTGTACGAGAAGAACTTCGTCGAGGTGTCCGAGAAGCTGGAAGGGCAGCTGGACCAGGCGAAACGGCTGGACGACACCGAGGCCGTCGACCAGGCGATGCGGCACTTCCGGCAGTGGCAGCAGGTGCATCAACGCATCCGCGAGGCCGACGACGCCGGGCAGTACAACGACGCGGTGGCGCTGATCGACAACCCGTACTTCGACTCGCTGGACCAGGATCTGGTGCGGGCGATCGGCGAGGCGCGGCAGGACTTCAGCGACGAGGTGGCGGTGGCGCGGGCGTCGCTCGCGGGCACGGTGGTCGGGGTGCTGGTGCTGGCGGTGATCAGCGCGGTCGGATCGACGATGGGGTTGTGGCAGCGGCTCAAGGAGTATCGATGAGGCGCCTGACGCTCGCAGCGGTGATGCTGCTCAGTGCTTGTTCGGCGGGCCCGGCGCCGAGCGAGGTCATCCCTCGCAGTGCCCCCGCGCCCCAGCCGGCCAACGCCAGCACGGTCACGGCCGCCCCGAGCAGCACAGCGGGTCCAGCGCCCTCATGCGACCCGACGGCGAGCCTGCGGCCTGGGCCGGTGCCACCCGCGGGCCAGATGCCGGCGGGCTCGAACATGGAACGCATCCTCAAGCGCGGCCGGTTGATCGCGGGCGTGGACCAGAACTCGTACCTGATGGGGTTCCGCAACTCGTTCACCGGCGAGCTGGAGGGCTTCGACGTCGACGTCGCCCGCCAGCTCGCGAAGGCCATCTTCGGCGACGAGAAGAAGATCCAGTTCAAGGTCGTCACGGCGGCGGAACGCATCGGCGTGCTGCAGCACGGTGACGTGGACGTCGTGGTGCGGACGATGACGATCACCTGCGACCGGCTCAAGGACGTGGACTTCTCCCAGGTCTACTACCAGGCCGGGCAGCGGGTGCTGGTGCGCCGCAACTCCGGCATCACCGGTGTGGACAGCCTCAAGGACAAGAGGGTGTGCGTCGCGTCGGGGTCGACGTCGCTGAACAACGTCGTGAACCGGGTGAAGACGACGGTGAGCGTGCCGAACTGGACCGACTGCATGGTGATGCTGCAGCAGGGGCAGACGGACGCGATCTCGACCGACGACACGATCCTGGCGGGGCTGGCGGCGCAGGACCCGTACACCGAGGTCGTCGGAGCGCGGTTCACCGAGGAGCCGTACGGGGTGGGCGTGCCGAAGGGTCAGGAGGACCTGGTCCGGTTCGTCAACGGCGTGCTGGAGCAGATGCGGGTCGACGGCGTGTGGAGCGGGATCTACTGGCGTTGGCTGAACACGCTGGGTCCGGCACCAGCGCCGCCCGTCGCTCGTTATCGGGACTAGGGGGTGGCGATGACCGAGGATCTGGATCTTCCTGTCACGGGGCCCGCGACGTCACCGGGGACCGCGCCCTGGTCGGTGTCGCAGGAGGCCTCGCGGTCGAACTCGGGCCGCACGCGCCGGGGCAGCGCGCGGTCGATGAGCCGTGGCCGGTTGGGCGCGGGGCTCGTCGAGGTGCCGCGGGTGCCCTACCGGGATCCGAAGACCGCGGTGCTGGAGAACCCCGAGGTACCGGAGGCGAAGCGGTTCTGCTCGAAGTGCGGCAAGAAGGTCGGGCGGCGCAAGGACGGCAAGCCGGGCCGGGTGGAGGGGTTCTGCCCGCAGTGCGGTCACGCGTACTCGTTCACCCCGAAACTCGAGCCGGGTGAGGTGCTGCACGACCAGTACGAGGTGCTGGGATGTCTCGCGCACGGCGGGCTGGGGTGGCTGTACCTGGCGCTGGACCACGCGGTGAGCGACCGGTGGGTGGTGCTCAAGGGCCTGCTCGACTCCGGTGACGCGGACGCGATGGCGGCGGCGCTGGCCGAGCGGCGGTTCCTGGCCGAGGTCGAGCACCCGAACATCGTGAAGATCCACAACTTCATCCGGCACGAGGACCGCGAGACCGGGAAGCTCGTCGAGTACATCGTCATGGAGTACGTCGGCGGCGAGTCGATCAAGGACATGATCACGCGCCGGCGCAAGGAGGGCCGCGGCGACGAGGCGCTGCCGCTGGCGCAGGCCATCGCGTACGTGCTGGAGATCCTGCCCGCGGTCGGCTACCTGCACGGTGTGGGGCTGTTGTACTGCGACTTCAAGCCGGACAACATGATCCACACCGAGGAGCAGCTCAAGCTGATCGACCTGGGCGCGGTGCGGCGCATCGACGACCACCACTCCCCCATCTACGGCACGATCGGCTACCAGGCGCCGGAGATCGGCACGATCGGGCCGTCGGTCTTCTCGGACATCTACACGATCGGGCGAGCCTTGGCGGTGATGAGCTTCCCGTTCGACTTCCGCGGCCGCTGCAAGGACAGGCTGCCGACGGTCGACGAGGAACCGCTGCTGGGCCGTTTCGAGTCGTTCCACCGGCTGCTGCTGCGCGCCACGAATCCGAACCCCGAGCTGCGGTTCTCGTCCGCGGAGGACATGGCGGACCAGCTCACGGGCGTGCTGCGCGAGGCGCTGGCGATCGAGGACGGCGTGCAGCGGCCGGGCCCGTCGCGGCAGTTCACGCCGGAACGCCGCCGGTTCGGCGTGGAGGGTGTGCTGGACCTCGCGGAGGTGGCGCTGGCGTTGCCCGCACCGAGCGTGAACACCTCGGACGCGGCGGCCTCGTGGCTGGCGACGGCGACGACGTCGGATCCGGTGGGGCTGCGCAAAGCGCCGGACTACACCGTGGAGGTGCGGCTGCGGATCGTGCGGGTGCTCATCGAGTCCGGCGACACCGAGGCCGCTCTGCGCGAGCTGGAGGCGCTCACGGCACCGTCCATGTTCGACGAGTCCGAACTGGACCCCGAGGACTGGCGGCCGGACTGGTACCGGGGCCTGGCCGCGCTGACCGACAAGCGCGCCGGGGACGCGCTGCGGTTCTTCGACGCGGTGTGCTCGGCGGTGCCGGGTGAGTCGGCGCCGAAGCTGGCGCTGGGCGTGTGTTACGAGGCCGCGGGCGATCTGAAGCCGGCGGCGGGCTGGTACGAGCTGGTGTGGCGCACGGACCACGCGTACGTGTCGGCGGCGTTCGGCCTGGCGCGCGTGCTGCTGGCGTGCGGTGACCGTTCGCGAGCTGTCGACGTACTGCTGTCCGTTCCGGACACTTCTTCACAACACCTGGCGGCGCAGATCGCGGCGGTGCGCGCGCAGCTCGGCGACTGCGCCGCGGAGGACCTCGTCGCGGCCGGGGAACGGTTGCACGCCTTGGACATCGACGTCCATTCGCACACCCAGCTGTCCGCGGAGGTGCTGGAGGCGGCGTACGACTACGTGACCCGCAATCAGGCCGCCGAGGGCAAGGTGCTGGACTGTGCACTCTCCGAACACGAGCTTCGGCTGGGTCTAGAGGCGCGCTACCGCACGCTTGCCCGGTTCGCGGCCACGCCGGAGGAACGGATCGCATTGGTGGACCGCGCGAACGCGGTAAGGCCTAGGACGTTGGTTTGATGGACACCCTGAAGTGCCCGGAGTGCTTCGCGCCCGTCGCGCAGGAGGACCGGTTCTGCGAGGCCTGCGGGCGCAACCTGCTGGTTCGCCGCACGCCGCTGGGCGGACCGACCGGTCCCGCGCAGGCCTCGTGCATCTTGTGCGGGTCGCCCGACATCGATGACGAGGACTACTGCACTCAGTGCGGCCGCCATCAGCCGTCGGCGCGTGACCGGGTCGAGTACACCCTCGGCGCGGTCACGGGTGTCTCGGACCGGGGCAAGCGGCGGGCGCGCAACGAGGACTCGATGGCGTTCGGGCACGTCGCGGGCAAGGGTGTCGCCGCGGTCGTCTGCGATGGCGTGGCCTCGTCGGAACGCGCCGAGCAGGCCTCTCAGGCCGCCGCCGACGCCGCCGTGGACGTGCTGCTCAACGCCTTGATCGACACGGCCGACCCGGAGCAGGCGATGATCGACGCCGTCGCCGCGTCGTGCTTCGCGGTCGAGCAGCTGGTGGAGAACGAGCCGCTCGAGCCGGGCGGCCGGGGTGTCGCGCCGTCGTGCACTTTCGTGTCGGCGCTGGTCACGGAGACGTCGGTGACGATCGGCTGGGTCGGCGACTCGCGGGCGTACTGGCTGGCGGACGAGGGCTCCAAGCAGCTCACCACGGACGACACGTGGGCCGCGCAGCTCGTCGCGGAGGGTGTGCTGACCGAGGAGCAGGCGCGCACGGACCGCCGGGCGCACGTGCTGTCGCGGTGGATCGGCGCGGACGCCGGGCGGGTGGAGCCGCAGGTCCTGACGCTGCAGCCGTCCGGGCCGGGGATCTTCCTGTTGTGCTCGGACGGCCTGCACAACTACCGGCCGCAGCCCGAGGACCTGCAGCCGCTGCTGCCGTGCGGGCCCGAGGAGTTCGTGAAGGTCGCTCTCGAAGCGGGCGGCCACGACAACATCACCGTAGTGCTGGTGCCCTTCGCGCCGGCGCAGTAACGGATTCTCGAGAGGAACCACATGCCTGGCACGACCGTGGACGTGACCACCGAGGACGGCATCGCGGACGCCTACCTCGCACATCCCGACGGCGACGGCCCGTTCCCCGCTGTGCTGTTCTACATGGACGCGTTCGGCCTGCGTCCGCACCTGCGCTCGATGGCCGACCGGCTCGCCGCCGCCGGTTACGTCGTGCTGGTGCCCAACGTCTTCTACCGCGCCGGGCGGGCGCCGGTGATCGAGCTGCCCGACTACATCGACCCGGCCGCGCGGCCCGGGCTGTTCGAGCAGATCATGCCGATGCTGCGGTCGCTGACGCCCGACCGGCTGATGAGCGACGCCGACGCGTACCTGCGTTTCCTGGCCGACTCGCCGCTGGCCGCGGACGGACCGGTGGGCATCACGGGCTACTGCATGGGCGCCGGTCTGGCGTTGCGCACGGCGGGCACCTACCCGGACCGCGTGGCCGCGGCTGCCGGTTTCCACGGCGCGAACCTGGCTTCTGAGGCCGACGACAGCCCGCACCTGCTGGCTTCTCAGGTCACGGCTGAGCTGTACTTCGCGCACGCCGACCAGGACGCGGCGATGCCCGCCGAGCAGATCGAGCGCCTGGAGAAGGCCCTCACCGCCGCGGGCGTG
>JAVXWK010001006.1:0-3820 GCA_032230575.1 Pseudonocardiales bacterium
CGGGTACTTCTGGAGCGAGGCGCTGGGATGGCCGTTGGTCTGGGACCAGGATCAGGAGACCGCGATCCAGTCGCCGAGCGGCGGCACGAAGATCGCCTGGGGCGGTCCGCCGGTGAACCCGAAGACAGGAAAGAACCGGCTGCACTTCGACCTCGCTCCACCGGTCGGCGGCGATCAGCAGGCGGAGGTCGACCGTCTTGTCTCGCTCGGGGCGACTCGAATCGACATCGGCCAGGGCGAGGTCAGCTGGGTCGTGATGGCCGATCCGGGCGGCAACGAGTTCTGCGTGTTGACCCCGCGATAGCAGGAAGTACAGCTACGGCGATGTGTGACGCGACGCATGCTCGGTGAGACCCGCGCGTTCCACCCGCAAATTCCTGTGGAAATCGGTCCTTGACCGGTATTTGCGGATAGGTTGTCTCCGTGCAGGCATTCCGGATCAGTGAGGCAGCCGCGCTGCTGGGGGTCAGCGACGACACGTTGCGCCGCTGGGCGGATGCGGGCCGCGTGCCCACGACCCGCGACGCTTCCGGCCGACAGGCCATCGATGGTCCTGACCTTGCCCGGCTGGCCGAGGAGACTGCCGCAGCCGCCGGCCGGCCGGCCCCGCGTCCGGTCCTGTCCGAGTCGGCGCGCAACCGCTTCCTCGGACTGGTCACCAAGGTGACCCGGGACACCGTGATGGCGCAGGTGGAGATCCAGGCCGGCCCGCACCGAATCGTGTCCCTGATGAGCCGCGAGGCCGCCGACGAGCTGGGCCTCGAGCCCGGTGTGCTCGCGGTTGCGGCTGTGAAGTCGACCAACGTCGTCGTCGAGGTGCCCGCCACACACTGACCGGCGCCACCGGTCCGTTGGTGACCGATCCCGCAACCAGGAGCAGCCCATGCGTCGTCTCGTCGGTTGTCTGGCAGCTCTGGCCGCCGCAGTCGGGCTGCTCTCGGGTTGCTTCGGTTCCGACGAAGCCGACTCCCAGTCCTCAGCGAGCCGGTCGCCGACGATCACCGGAACCATCACGGTCTTCGCGGCCGCATCTCTGCAGGACGCGTTCACCGAGCTGGCGACGACGTTCGAGCGGAAGCACTCCGGGTCGAAGGTCGTCTTGAACTTCGGTCCCAGCTCGGGCCTGGCTCAGCAGATCGGCCAGGGAGCACCGGCGGACGTGTTCGCGTCCGCGAGCACGAAAACCATGGACCAAGTCGTCTCGGGCGGCGACGCGAGCGACCCGCGGGACTTCGCGACGAACACGATGGAGATCGCCGTGCCGCCGGACAACCCCGCGGGCATCACGTCGGTCGCCGACCTGGCGCGCAAGGACGTGAAGGTCGCGCTGTGCCAGGCAGACGTGCCCTGCGGCGCCGCCGCCCTCAAGGTCTTCGAGAGCGCACAGATCACTGTCACCCCGGTCACCGAGGAGCTCGACGTCAAGGCGGCGTTGAGCAAGGTGACTCTGGGTGAGGTCGACGGCGGTGTCGTCTACGTGACCGACGTGCGTGCCGCCGGGGACCTGGTGCGCGGGATCGAGATACCCGACGAGGTCAACGCGTCCACGACGTACCCGATCGCCACCCTTGCTGACTCGAAGAACCGAGTGACCGCGGAGGCGTTCGTCGACTACGTCCTCTCGCCGGACGGCATCGGCGCTCTCGCGGCGGCGGGGTTCGGACGGCCCCTGACGTGAACACCCTTGGCCGCACCCAGGTGCCGCGCCGAGTCGGCGACGACCCGGCTGGCCAGGCACGCGTCCCGTGGCCGCTGGCGGTGCCGGCCCTGGTCGCGGTCGCCTTCCTCGTTGTGCCGTTGCTCGGACTGGTCGTCCGGGCCCCCTGGCGCAGCCTCGACCGCGTGCTCGAGGAGAGCCAGGTGGTCGAAGCGCTGCGCTTGTCGCTGGTCTGCGCCAGCGCGGCCACCGTTCTGTCGCTGATCTTCGGGGTGCCGCTTGCGTGGGTGCTCGCCCGGGCCCGCTTCCGCGGGCGAGGCTTGTTGCGGGCGTTCGTGACCCTGCCGTTGGTCCTGCCGCCCGTCGTCGGCGGTGTCGCGCTGCTCTACGCGTTCGGTCGCAAGGGGCTCGCGGGGGAGTACCTCGACATGTGGTTCGGCATCACCCTGCCGTTCACCACCGCGGGCGTGGTGGTGGCCGAGACCTTCGTCGCGATGCCGTTCCTCATCGTCACCGTCGAGGGCGCCTTTCGCACGGCTGACCGCGGCTACGAAGAGGCAGCGGCAACCCTGGGAGCGTCTCGGCTGACCGTGTTCCGCCGCGTCACCCTTCCGCTGATCGGTCCGTCGCTGGTGGCCGGGTCGGTGCTCTGCTGGGCCCGGGCGCTCGGCGAGTTCGGCGCCACCATCACCTTTGCCGGCAACTTCCCGGGGCGCACGCAAACGATGCCCATCGCGGTCTACCTGGCCCTCGAGCGGGACCCCGAGACAGCCATCGCCCTGTCGTTGGTCCTGCTAGCCGTCTCGATCGCTGTCCTTGTTGCGCTGCGGGACCGTTGGCTGCACACCGGGGCGGTTGCATGAGTCTGGAGATGGCGGCTGTTGTCCGTCGCGGCACGTTCACCCTGGATGTCAGCCTGACGGTCGCACCGGGCGAAGTCCTCGGGGTGCTCGGGCCCAACGGCGCCGGCAAGACGACCCTGTTGCGTGCACTGTCGGGGCTGACCGCGGTCGCCGAGGGCAACATCCGGTTGGGTACGACGGTCCTCGATGACGCCGCCACCGGGACGTTCGTACCGCCGGAGCGGCGCCCGGTCGGGCTGGTGTTCCAGAACTACCGCCTGTTCCCGCACCTCGTTGTCCGAGACAACGTCGCGTTCTCGTCGCGATCGAGAGGCGCCAGCCGCCGCGACGCCCGTCGCCATGCCGACCATTACCTCCAGCAGCTCGATCTCACCGCTCTCGCGACGCGCAAGCCCGCGCAGCTCTCCGGCGGACAGGCGCAGCGAGTGGCCCTGGCCCGTGCCCTGGCGGCAGAGCCGGGTCTGCTCCTGCTGGACGAGCCGCTCGCGGCTCTGGACGTCCGGACCCGGTTGGACGTGCGCACCGAGCTGCGCCGCCACCTGGCCACGTTCCCGGGGCCGATCCTGTTGGTGACGCACGACCCGCTGGAAGCCATGGTCATGACCGACCGCCTGCTGGTCATCGAGGACGGGCGGGTCGTTCAGCAGGGCACTCCGGCCGAAGTCGCACAACGCCCCGCCACGCAGTACGTCGCGCGTCTTGTCGGACTCAACCTCTATCCGGGGACGCTGATCTCCGCGGACGGCACCGTGGCGCTGCACGATGGCGGCGCGCTGACCGCGGCGCCGGACAGTCCGTTGCCGGCGACGGGCACTGACGTCCTGGTCGTCGTACGGCCGAGCGCGATAGCGCTGCAGACCGAGCGGCCGCACCACGCCAGTCCGCGCAATGTGTGGTCGGGCACGGTCGTCGGCCTGGAGATGCTCGCCGACCGTGTCCGCGCCAAAATCGACGGACCGCCGAACGCTCTCGTCGACCTCACCGCGGCGGCCGTGGCCGACCTGGAGCTGCGCCCGGGGCAGCCGGTGTGGCTCTCCACCAAGGCCACCGAGGTGGATGTGTACCCCGAGGGCCGCCCAGCTCTCAGCCGGTAACCACCCGGACGGCCGCATTTCCTCTTGGTTTGCCCACCGGTGCCGCTGAACGCCGTACCGTTACCGCGTGGTCAAGACCCGCGGCGGTGATGTCGAGAAACCCAACGTGCCCAACGCGCCCGACGACGTCTACGACGCAGCCGTATGGCGTGCTCTGCCCTGGGTGTCCGGCAGCCTGGCGGTCCTCTACGCAGTCTTCGCCGGCC
>JAVXWK010000057.1:0-5726 GCA_032230575.1 Pseudonocardiales bacterium
TCACCGAGCTCTTGCTGGACGCGGCCGCCGATCTGCTCGCGGCGCGCGGTTTCCACGGTCTGCGCATGATCGAGGTCGCGAGTCGCGCGGGCGTCAGCAGACAGACCGTCTACAACGAGTTCGGCAACAAGGAGGGACTCGTCCAGGCCGTCGCGGCCCATCAGACCGAGGAGTACCTCTCCGGGATCGTCACGCGGCTCAAGGAGGACCCCGATCCGTGGGAGGCGATGCGGTCCGCGTTCCGCTACACCTTCGAGCGGACCGAGAAGGACCGCCTCGTCTCCGCGGTGCTGACCGGGCAGGACGCCGAGGACCTGTTGCCGTTCCTCACGATTCGTGGCCATCCCGTGCTGTTCCACGCGACCGAGGTGGTCGAGCAGCACCTCAGCGAGCACTTCCCCGGCCGGCACGTGCGACTGACGGCGGAGACGACCGTGCGGCTCGCGTTGAGCCACCTG
Organism: Pseudonocardiales bacterium; assembly: GCA_032230575.1. Classification (GTDB taxonomy): domain Bacteria; phylum Actinomycetota; class Actinomycetes; order Mycobacteriales; family Pseudonocardiaceae; genus Lentzea. Next base: position 459 of record JAVXWK010000057.1, read on the forward strand.
CTGATGCCGAGCGGGGATCTCGACAGCGCGATCGACGCCGTGGTCCGAGTGGCCCGCGCCACGTTGGAGGCTTGACCCTTGTTGCAATAGCTTTGCAGCAAGGGGGTGTCCGGTGGTCGCTGTTTCGGGACGCTTGCGCGCGGGTGCGGCACTGCTCGGTCCGGCGTTCGTCGCCGCGATCGCGTACGTCGATCCCGGCAACGTGGCCACCAACACCGCGGCGGGAGCACGGTACGGGTACCTGCTGGTGTGGGTGCTCGTCGTCGCGAACGTCATGGCGGGGCTGGTGCAGTACCTGTCGGCGAAGCTCGGCCTGGTGACCGGGAAGTCGTTGCCAGAGGCGGTGCGCGATCACCTGCCGCGGCCGGTGCGGCTCGCGTACTGGGGTCAGGCCGAGGTCGTGGCGATGGCGACCGATCTGGCCGAGGTGCTCGGCGGGGCGATCGCTCTGGCGATCCTCTTCGATCTTCCGCTGCTGCTCGGCGGCGTGATCACCGGTGTGGTGTCGACGGTTCTGCTGCTGGTTCAGGACCGTCGCGGGCAGAGGCCGTTCGAGCGCGTGATCACCACCATGCTCGTCGTGATCGCGGTCGGGTTCATGGCGGGGCTTTTCGTTTCACCACCGTCGGTTTCCGGGGCTTTCCACGGCCTGGTGCCGCGGTTCGACGGTGCGGACAGCGTGTTGCTCGCGGCCGGAATGCTCGGCGCGACCGTGATGCCGCACGCGGTCTACCTGCACTCGGCGCTGGCACGCGACCGGCACGGCAAGGACCCGTCGATGCTCGGCGCGACCAAGGTCGACGTCGTGGTCGCAATGGTGCTGGCCGGTGCGGTGAACATGGCGATGTTGCTCGTCGCGGCTTCGGCTCTGCACGGTCGCGATGGCGTTGACACGCTTGAAGGAGCGCACGCGGCGGTCGGGTCGACGCTGGGCGGCGGGATCGCGCTGCTGTTCGCTCTGGGTTTGCTGGCTTCGGGTTTCGCGTCCACGGCGGTCGGTTGCTACGCGGGTGCCGTCGTGATGGACGGGCTGCTGCACGTGCGGATTCCGTTGGCGGCGCGGCGGTTGGTGACCCTGGTGCCCGCGCTGGCGATCCTGGCGTTCGGCGTCGACCCGACGTTCGCCTTGGTGCTGTCGCAGGTCGTGCTGTCGTTCGGCATCCCGTTCGCGCTGGTTCCGCTGGTGTGGCTGACCGCGCGCCGGTCCGTCATGGGCTCTCATGCGAACCGGCGCACGGTCACGTTCGCCGCTTGGGTGGTCGCTTTCGCGGTGGTCGTGCTGAACGTGGCGCTGATCTACCTGACGGTGTCCTCGTAGGAGACGCCGACCTGGCGCAGCGCTTCCTCCATGATCCGCATGATCTCGAGCGTCGCCGACCACGGGATGTCGGGGTGCTGCACGGCGCGCTGACCGACCGCGATCTCGACCTCGTGGATCTGGTGCCGGTAGCCCATGTCCTCGGTCTCGTGCTCGACGCCGTTGATGATCACCTTGGTGGGGTTGAACATCGGGTCGGCGATCACGATCCTGCCCTCGGTGCCGACGATCTCCGCCGCGCTGCCGAGGTCGGCGACGAGCGAGCAGCTCAGCAGTGCCTGCGCGCCGTTCTCGTAGCCGAGCAGGATCGACGCGTCAGCGTCCACTTCGGACGGTGCGAGGCTGCCGTGCGCGGCGATGTGCGTCGGCACGCCGAGGAGTCGGTGCGCGAGTGAGATCGGGTAGACGCCGAGGTCGAGGATCGAGCCGCCACCGGCTTTCCTCGCCCACAGCCGGTCGTCGTCGTTGAACTCGTGCCGGAAGCCGAAGTCCGCGGTGATGGTCCGCACCTCGCCGATCTCACCGGCTTCGACCGCGTCGACGACCTTGCGGATCAACGGGTTGACGCGCGTCCACATCGCTTCCATGAGGAACTGCTTTTGCCGGGACCTTGCCCGTTCGATCATCTCCTCTGCCTGCGCGACCGTCAGCGCGAAGGCCTTCTCGCACAGCACGTGCTTGCCGGCGTCGAGCGCGGCGAGCGCGACCTCGTGGTGCTGGCCGTGCGGCGTGGCGATGTAGACGACCTCGACGTCCGGGTCTTTCAGCAGTTCCCGGTAGTCGCCGTACGCGCGCTTGATGCCGAACTTGTCGGCAAACGCTTGCGCACGCGTGACGTCGCGCGAAGACACGGCGAGCACCTCGACGTCCGGCACCTTCAGCATGTCGGCGGTCACAGCATTAGCGATTCCGCCGGTAGCGATCACACCCCACTTCATGAGGTGAGCTTAGATTGGAAGCATGCGCCTCATCCTGAACGTGATCTGGCTGGTGCTCGCCGGGTTCTGGATGGCCGTCGGCTACGCGGTCGCCGGCCTCATCTGCTGCGTCCTGATCATCACGATCCCGTGGGGCATCGCGTCGTTCCGGATCGCGAACTACGCGCTCTGGCCGTTCGGCCGCGAGGTGGTCGACAAGCCGGGCGCCGGCACGGGTTCGTTGCTGGGCAACATCATCTGGATCATCGTGGCCGGCCTGTGGCTCGCGATCGGCCACATCGTCACCGGCATCGCGCTGTGCGTGACGATCATCGGCATCCCGCTGGGCCTCGCCAACTTCAAGCTGGTGAAGGTCTCTCTGGTGCCGCTGGGCAAGGAGATCGTCGACGTCCCATGAGGGTCCCCCGCTCCTCGTCGGGGGCGGGGAGCGGGAGACCGCTCATTCGGCACGCTCCGTCAGGCGTCGTCGCCCAACAGCTCGTGCAGGCACAGGATGTTGCCCTCGGTGTCGTGGAACCACGCCGCACGTTCAGTGCCCATCACCGCGATGTGGTTGACGGTCTTGAAGTCGGGCAGGTCGTAGTCCTCGAAGCGCACGCCCTTGCCCTCGAGCTCGCTGATCTCGTTCTCGAGGTTCGGCACCTCGAAGCTGAGCACCGTGTGAGCCGTCTGCGAACCCTTCTCCGCAGGCATCAGGCCCAGCGCGTCACCCTGGCCGAGCGCGAAGATCCGCGTGCCGTCCGGCGCGGTGGTGATGGGTTTGAGACCGAGCTTGTCCGCGTAGAAGGTCCCGGCTCGCGCGGGATCCTCCACGGGCAGCATCGTCGTGGTCCTGGTGGCGGTGAGCATGCGCGCCTCCTTCGGCGGAATCACATGATGTTGCGCGCGTCACACCGTGATCGCAAGAGCCCTTTCACCCCTTCGTGACCTGCGGCGTTGTTTGATCCGCGAGACGATTTCGCTCCGTGAACGCACGACCTCTAGGCGTGCTCGGTGCTGTCGTCGAGGCTCAGCAGCTCGACCGCCATGGCCCGCATCTCCACCTTGCGGATCTTGCCGGTGACCGTCATCGGGAACTCGTCCACCACGTGCACGTACCGCGGGATCTTGTAGTGGGCGAGCTTGCCGGTGCAGAACTCGCGAACAGCCTCCGCGGTCAGCGGTTCAACGCCCTCGCGCATGCGGACCCAGGCCATGAGCTCCTCGCCGTAACGGGCGTCGGGCACGCCGATCACCTGGGCGTCGAGCACGTCCGGGTGCGTGTAGAGGAACTCCTCGATCTCGCGCGGATAGATGTTCTCGCCGCCGCGGATGACCATGTCCTTGATGCGCCCGGTGATGTTCACGTAGTCGTCGTCATCCATCACAGCGAGGTCGCCGGTATGCATCCAGCCCGCCTGGTCCACCGCCTCTGCCGTTTTCTCGGGCTCGTTCCAGTAGCCGAGCATGACCGAGTAGCCCCGCGTGCACAGCTCCCCCGGCACCCCACGCGCAACCGTGAGGCCCGTTTCCGGGTCGACGATCTTCACCTCGAGATGCGGGCCGACCCGCCCGACCGTCCCGACACGACGGTCGAGTGAGTCGTCGGCGCGCGTTTGCGTTGACACCGGGGAGGTTTCGGTCATGCCGTAGCAGATGGAGACCTCGCGCATGCCCATGCGTTCGACCACCTGCTTCATCACCTCGACCGGGCATGGCGAGCCCGCCATGATGCCGGTGCGCAACGACGACAGGTCGTAGCCGTCGATCAGGTCGAGCATCGCGATGAACATCGTCGGCACGCCGTACAACGAAGTGCAGCGCTCTTCCTGAACCGCCGCAAGGGTTGCGGCCGGGTCGAACGCCGGTGCGGGGATGACGACGCACGCGCCGTGGCTGGTGGCGGCGAGGTTGCCCATCACCATGCCGAAGCAGTGGTAGAACGGCGGGACCACGCAGATGCGGTCCTCCGAGGTGTAGCTGATGAGCTCACCGACGAAGTAGCCGTTGTTGAGGATGTTGTGGTGCGAAAGCGTCGCGCCCTTGGGGAATCCCGTGGTGCCGGACGTGTACTGGATGTTGATCGGGTCGTCGCGGTCGAGTTCTACCTGAGGAATCTCCGTGCCGGTCCACTGTGGATCGTCGACGAACACGACGTTCCTCAAATCAGGACACCGGGGCTGGACCTCGGCGATCATCGCCGCGTAGTCCGAGGTCTTGAACGTGCGCGCGGACACCAGCGTGTGGATGCCGGCCTGGTTCAGCACGTACTCCAGCTCGTGCACGCGGTAGGCCGGGTTGACGTTGACCAGGATCGCGCCGATCCGGGCGGTCGCGTACTGCACGAAGACCCACTCCGCGCAGTTCGGCGCCCAGATGCCGACCCGGTCGCCCTTGCGCACACCCAGCGACGTCAGCCCGGCGGCAGCGCGATCGACCTCGGAAGACAACTCCGCGTACGTCCACCGTCGATCTGTGGCCTTGTCGACAAGTGCCTCACGATCCGGAAAGCGCGCGACGGTCGCGGCGAAGTTCGCGTGGATCGTGTCGCCCAGCAGCGGGGCGGCGGACGTGCCCGAGGAGTAGCTGGCGGTCATCCACCAGACGGTAGTCAGGCTTCGGCGTATGGCAAGGGGACGACCAGGCACGGACCGCCGCTGTAGAGGCCCGCGTCGATCGCCAGGACCTTGTCGTCGGCGTACACGAGGGGCCCGTCGATCTGTTCCGGCGGCACCCCGAGCTGATCCGCGATGACGCTGTGGCCGTGCACGATCGTGGTGCCGCCCAACGTCGCCAGCAGCTCGTCCGCGATTTCCGGACCCTGCGGACCGCGGAACGCGTAGCGCGTCGTCATCTTGCGCCAGCACTCCCACCAGTCGACGAGATCGTCGCCCTTGAGCACCTGGCGGACGGCCTCGTTGACCTCTTCGATCGAGGCCCCCCATTCGAGGTAGGCCACCGTGTCGGAGTGCATCAGCAGGTGGTCGTCGCGCAGCTTCAGCACCGGACGAGACGTCAGCCATTCGACGTGCT
>JAVXWK010000061.1:0-6182 GCA_032230575.1 Pseudonocardiales bacterium
AGCCGGCCGGCGAGCTCGGCGCTCGTCCAGTCGCGCTTGAGCTGGAGCAACGACAGCAGTTCGAGCAGACGGGCCGAAGTCTCCAACATGTTCTCGATCATTTCAGCAATTGCGGAAGCTAACCTGCCGCATTGGCTGGAACCGTCGCTGTCATGAACGAGAACAACGCACTCACGCCGTTCCGCATCGACATTCCGCAGACGGACCTCGATGACCTCCGCAACCGGCTGGCACACACGCGCTGGCCGATCCCCGTGCCGGGCCGGGACGATCGCACCGACTTCAGTCGCGGCATCCCGCTGGTGTACCTGAAGGAGCTCGCCGACTACTGGCTCACCGGATTCGACTGGCGTGCACAGGAGGAGAAGCTCAACGAGCACGAACAGTTCACGACGGTCGTCGACGGCCAGACGTTCCACGTCGTCCACGTTCGATCGGCGAACCCGGAGGCCGTCCCGCTGATCCTGAACCACGGCTGGCCGGGATCGTTCGTCGACTACCAGCGACTCGTCCCGCTGCTGACCGATGAGTTCCACGTGGTCATCCCGTCCCTGCCCGGCTTCGGGTTCTCCACCCCGCTGTCGGGGACCGGCTGGGAGCTGGCGCGCACGACGGACGCGTACGCCGAGATCATGACGCGCCTGGATTACGCGAGGTTCGCGGCCCACGGCACCGATGTCGGTTCGGGCACCACCGGCCGCCTCGCCGCGCTCTACCCGGACCGCGTCATCGGCACGCACATCGGCAGCGACCCCCGGTTGCTCGGCTTGCTCGGCGTCAAGTTCCCCTATCCCGACGGCCTGTCCGATGACGAGACCACCCAGATCGAGGCAGTACGCATCGAGGACGCGGCCGACCGCGGGTATCTCTGGATGCAGGACCACCGTCCCGACACGATCGGCGCGGCGCTCACCGACTCGCCGGTCGCCCAGCTCGCGTGGATTGCCGAGAAGTTCAAAACCAAGAGCGGCGGCGTCTACCGGACGCCGGACGAGTCGGTCGACCGCGACCAGCTCCTCACGAACATCAGTTTGTACTGGTTCACCCGCAGCGGCGCGTCGAGCGCGCAGTTCTACTACGAGTCCGAGCACTCCGGACTCGACTTGGTCATGGCGTCCCACGTGCCGTCCGGATGGGCCGTGTTCGACACCCACCCACTCATCCGCCGCGTGGTGGACCCGTGGAAGGCGATCGGCCACTGGAGCGAGTTCACCGAGGGGGGTCACTTCCCCGCGATGGAGGAGCCGAAGCTGCTCGCGGACGACATCCGCACCTTCTTCCGCGGCATTTCCTGACCGCCCGCGTCAGAACCGGCGGGCCACGAAGACCACTCAAGGCCCGGCCGGTCCGGTCCGCGCCGCACCATCAGCGAGCTGCTCGTGCGGGACTGGCGGAACGCAGGCACGACACTGGGCAAGGCGTTGCTGCTCGGCGACGCGCCTGAGGCGCTGATCGCACAACGGGATCCGCTCGATTTCCGGTGCGACGTCGAGGATCGCCGGCTGGACGCGGTGCCGTGGGAGCTGAGCTGCCTGCCGGACCACCAGCAGGTCGTCGCGTTGACCCCGTCCGTCGCCACGCTGTACCGGACGAACGGCCGACGGGCCGCTCAGCTCGACGAGGGCCGCTTCGCCCAGGCCGCCCTCAACCGCCTGATCGTGCAACGAGATCGCCGTCCCGCTCGCGTTCGGCATCGCCCAACCCTCGACGACATCGGCAGTCGCTAAGTGCCGTGTAGTGAACCCCCAGAGCCCGAACACGGCCGCGACGACAACACCCACTGCCACTGGCGCAACGACCCGTCTCAAGACCATTGCTGGTTCATACCAGCACATGTGGTCAGCTGGGGTTGGCGATCGCTCCGCGGTATGAGAGCGCGTTGGATGGCCAAAGCTGCGGACAGCGACGTTCCACTGCACCCGACGAGATCTGTCAAGTACCGGGTTTGGGTGGAGACCGGATTAGTTGGTTTCCAGGGTTGCGGTGACCGGGTGGGTCATGGCGTGTAGTGCTTCGTACTCGGCGGGTGGCATGTGCCTGAGCTCGCCGTGCAGGCGTCGGTTGTTGTACCAGTCGATGTACTCGACGGTGGCGATCTCGAGGTTGTCGATGCCTCGCCATGGCCCGCGGTTGCGGACGAGTTCGGCCTTGTACAACGAGTTGAACGCCTCGGCCATGGCGTTGTCACAGGAATCTCCTTTGCTGCCAACGGATGCGACTGCGTCGGCCTCGGCGAGGCGCTGGGTGTAGCGCACCGCCCGGTACTGCACGCCGCAGTCGCTGTGGTGCACCAGGTCGGCGCCGTTCTCTGGCGGCGCCAGATCGCCATCTGCAGCGCGTCGAGCGCCAGATCCGTGTAGAGGCTGGTGGCGACCTGCCAGCCCACGATCATGCGGGAGAAGACATCGAGCACGAACGCCGCGTAGACCCAGCCGGCGGCGGTGCGCACATAGGTGATGTCCGCGACCCACAGCTCGTTGACGCGCGTGGCCGTGAAGTCACGTTCCACCAGGTCAGCGGGCCCGCCGGTCTCCGCCGCCGGGCGTGTGGTTAGCGGCGACTTGTCGCGTAGCAAGCCACGCAGCCCGCTCTCGCGTATGAGCCGCTCGACGGTGCACCGGGCCACCTCGACGCCCTCCCGGTTCAGCTGCCTCCATACCTTGCGCGCCCCGTAGACGTCGTAGTTGTCCTTGTGTACTCGCTTGATCTTCCCGGTCAGCTCCTGGTCGCGGGCCGCACGGGCCGAGGGTGGGCGGGTACTCACCCGTGAATGGACACGTTGATCCTGATGTGGCCGCATTCCTTGCTTTATTACGGAACGGACTGTATCCGTTAACTATTTGAATCGGACGGCTGTTTCTTTGCGTTTATGGTCGAGATCTTGTTTGAACCGATATGCAACTGACGCCTGGGATGGCGACGTCAAGTGTGTGGACTTGTGGTATCAGGAGCCGCCTGACCTGCTCCTTCGACGTGTTGGTAGATCCATTCAGATGATTTGACCTGCGTTCTTCGCCTATCGGCGATGCTCCCGCCTGGCGCGTCGCGGTTCTTCGCAGGATCTTTGTTCGGTGGGGATGTCCATCCGGTCATCGGTCATCTGATTAGCCCGTCCAGCTCAATTTTTGGCGCTGAACGGTACAAAGTTCGAAGGTGTCTGTCACTCCGACAGGGCGTGTGACACATATCACACTTCCCTTCTATTTCCAGGGAACTACCGTTGGGTAACTTTCGCCGTCTTGAGACCTGCGTCACGTCATGGGAGGACTCTTGCGACACCACGCTGGGTTCTGTGCGCCCGGAATAACGGCGAAGACATGACACTGCTTTCCATTGTCGTGCCTGTGCGCAATGAGGAGTCGCGGCTGTCGGCCACGTTGTCCGCGCTCACGGTGGCGCTCGCGGCCATCCGTGAGCCGTGCGAGATCGTCGTGGTCGACAACACCAGCACCGACCGCAGCGGCGAGGTCGCCCGCGAGCACCGTTCCGGATCGATCCCGGTGCGGCTGATCCGCTGTGCCCAGCCGGGGAAGGGCGCAGCGGTGCGGACCGGAGTGCTGCGGACCGACAGCCGCTACGTCGGCTTCTGCGATGCCGATCTGGCGACCGACATGGCAGCGCTGGCGCCGACGCTCAGGTTCCTGAGCACGGGCGTGAACGTGGTCGTCGGATCGCGGGCGCACCCGAACTCGATCGTGCGTGCGAGGCACAACCAGGTCCGGCAGGCAGGCGCGTGGGCCTTTCGGCGCGCGGCCAACACGATCGTGCCTGGCGTCGGCGACACCCAGTGCGGCTACAAGTTCTTCGACCGGCACACCGCCGACGCGATCTTCCGACCGCTGCGCACACCGGGGTGGGCGTTCGACGTCGAACTGCTCGCCAGGGCGCAACGGATCGGCGCGATGATCGTCGAACTGCCGGTGAGCTGGAGGGACATGCCGGGGTCCACGTTCCGCCCGATGCGGGACGGCTACCGCAGTTTCGCCGCGCTCGCCAGGATCCGGGCGATCCTCGGCGCGGAGAAGACGCCCGCCATCGCCCCGGTCATGACATCCGTGGCGGAGGTGGCCTGAGTGAGACCACCGCTCAACGGTGCGCGGGTGGTAGTGGTGAACTGGCGCGACCGCGGGCATCCGCACGCCGGTGGCGCCGAGGAATACGCCGCCCGCGTGGCGGACGCGATGACCGCCGCCGGGGCGCAGGTCACCTTCCTCACGGCCAAGGGGGAGGGGCAGAGCGGCGGCGACGAGTCGACCGTGCGTCGCGGCGGCCGGTGGACGGTGTACTTCTGGGCGCTGTTGTGGCTGCTGCGCAACCGAAGTCGCATCGACCTGGTGATCGACTGCCAGAACGGGATCCCCTTCTTCAGCCCCCTGGTGGTCGCCAGGTGGACGAAGGTCGTGCTGGTGGTGCACCACGTGCACGACGCCCAGTTCGCCGTGCACTTCCCGCCGTGGCTGGCCCGGATCGGCCGCTGGCTCGAAGGTCCTGCCGCGCGCAAGGTCTACCGTCACGCGGTGACGGTCGCCGTGTCGCGGTCCACCGTGCGCGCGATGCGCGAGCGCCTCGCCTGGCGTGGCCGGATCTTCGTGGTGCCCAACGGCACGGACCACCCGTCGTCCGCGGATGGCACACGTTCCTCGCACCCCTCGCTGGTGTGCCTGGGCAGGCTCGTCGCGCACAAGCGGGTCGACCGGCTGATCGAGATCGTCGGCACGCTGCGCGGCCACTGGCCCGGTCTGCGCCTGCACGTGATCGGCCGTGGACCGGACGAAGCCGCGGTGCGCAAGGCTGCGGCACCGTTCGCGGATTCCGTCGTGGTGCACGGTTTCGTCGACGACTCGACGAAGAGCGCTCTGCTGCGGGAATCCTGGCTCAACGTCACCCTGTCGGACGGCGAAGGCTGGGGACTGGCCGTGATCGAGGCGGCCGCGCACGGCGTCCCGACCGTCTGCCGCGAGGTCGACGGGTTGCGCGACTCCGTGCGGCACAAGGAGACCGGCTGGCTGGTACGGGACGACGAGGACGTCGGCGGCACGATCCACGACGCTCTCACGCTGCTGGCCCGCCCCGACGACGCCACGGCCGTGGCCGACGCGTGCCGGGCCTGGGCCGCCGGTTTCGACTGGGCCACCAGCGGACGGATGTTCGTCGCCGTGGTGTCCACCCTGCTCGACAGTTCAACCACGGGCCGCCTCGACGGCCCATCTCCTGAGGAGGACCTTTGCGACGCGGTTTGACCTTCGTCCTGCTCGGACTCGGCGTGTTCGGGATCGCGACCGGGCTGCTGCTGCGGTTCTACGCCTATCCGGCCCTCGCCAAGATCCCGCACAGCCCCGATACGACCGCGGTGGCCCAGGGCAGCGGCATCACCGCACTCGTCTACGTGGAGAAGGACGGAGGCCCGGCCGTGCCGGAGATCCGCCGCGACCTCAGCCTGACGTCGAGCACGTACGTCTCCGGTGACCTGCGGGCGCCCGAGATCCAGGCCGACAGCGGCGTGACCGCGTGGGTCGAGGCCACCCGCATCACGGAGGACAAGGACAGGCGGACGCTCAGCGCGAGCGTGCGTGAGCTGTGCCTGGACCGGTTCACCGCGGAGGCCGTCGCGCCCTGCACCACGCAGTACCTCCAGAAGGCCAAGCCGGAGAACGGCAAGGACACGAAGATCCCTGGCACGCGCGGCCAGGTTCAGTTCCCCGGCCTGAACTTCAAGTTCCCCTTCCAAACCGAGAAGCGGACCTACCCCTGGTACGACAGTGGGGTGGGCAAGCCGGTGGACGCCAAGTTCGACGGTGAGGAGAAACTGCAGGGCCTGTCGGTGTACCGGTTCAAGCAGTCCGTGCCGCCCACCGACGTCGACGGCCGGGACGTGCCCGGCTCGCTGGTCGACAAGCCCGAACCGACCGTCTCGGTCAGGTTGTACTACCAGGCGGAAAAGACGCTGTGGATCGAGCCGGACACCGGCGCGCTCATCAAGGTGCGTCAGTCGGTGAAGCAGGAGCTGCGCACCTCGGACCAGAACGCGGGTCAGGGCACCGCGGTGTTCGACGGAACGTTGGAGCTCAACAAGAAGACGGTCGACGCCAACGTGCGGGTGGCCGAGGACAACAAGTCCAAGCTGTGGCTGCTCACCGGCCTTCCGGTGATCCTGTGGATCGCGGGTGGCGTCCTGCTGGCCG
>JAVXWK010000075.1:0-3982 GCA_032230575.1 Pseudonocardiales bacterium
ATCAAGATCAGCCGGTGGACTTGGCGGCCTTCGTCAGTTCGTCGATCGCGTAGGGCAGGGACGGGAGGGTGGCCTGCGAGATCGCGGCGCCGATCGCGGGGCCCTCGCTGTCGAGCAGCCAGGAGACCTTGCCGGCCTTGACCGCGGGCAGGTTCGCGAACAGCGGGAAGTTCTTCAGCGCGTCCGCGTCCGCCTTGTCGGCGATCACGAAGATGCGGTCGGTGTTGATCAGGTCGATCTTCTCGGGCGAGATCTTGGTGGAGAAGTCGCCTGCCGCGAGCTCGTCGATCTTCGTGTTGCCCTTGAAGCCGATGCCGGTCAGGAGCTGGCCGCGCACGTCGGTGGTGGTGAACGGCACGATCGCGTCCTTGTACCAGGTCAGCACGGTGGCGGTCTGGTTCGCGAAGTCCGGGTTGGCCTTCTTGGCCTCGGCGAGCTTGTCGTCGAGACCCTTGATCAGCTTCGCGCCCTCGTCACCCTTGCCGACCGCCTTCGCGATCTGCAGCACGTTGTCCTGCCACTTCGCGCTGAAGGGTTCCTTCTCCTCCTTGGTGCGGCCGACCACCGGTGCGATCTTGGTCAGCTTGTCGTACCAGTCCTGGGTGGCCTCGGAGTAGACGGCGACGATCAGGTCGGGTCGCAGCTGCGCGATCTTCTCGTAGTTCGGCTCGGTGTCGCCGTTCTTCATGACGACCTCGGGCGTGGCCGAACCCCACTTGTCCTTCACCCAGGCCCACTGGGTGTTGATGTCGGGCTTGGTGCCCTCGGGGTTCGGGTACTGGTCGATCATGCCGACCGGGACGACGCCGAGCGCGAGCAGCGTCTGGTCGTCGGTGTAGCCGAGGGACAGGACGCGCTTGGGCGCTTCCTTGATCTCCGTCGTGCCGAAGAAGTGCTCGACCTTGGTCGGGAACGTGCCACCGGAAGCGTTGTTCGCGCCAGGCGTCGAGGCCGGAGTGGAGGAACCACACCCGGCGAGGACGGACGCCCCGACCACCGCGGCTGCTGCCACGGCCGTCAAACGCTTCCAGGTCATGGCTGTTCTCTGGCCCATTCGGCACCTCTTCGTTCGCTGCCCACGCGGCGGGGAAATTAGGACAGGCGAACCTTATCACCCGGTTAGGGCAGGCTAACCTAGGCGTTCATCACTCTTCGATGTCACGTGCGTCCGCCCGATGGGAACGATCAACGGGCGTTCGCTCACCGGGTCGTCGATCACCTTCGCCTGCAGGCCGAACGTGTCCAGCAGCAGGTCGCTCGTGATCACCTCGCTCGGATGTCCTTGAGCGACAATGGATCCGGACTTCATCACGATGAGGTTGTCGCTGTAGCGGACCGCGAGGTTCAGGTCGTGCAGGACCATGACGATCGTGCAGCCGCCCTCGTGCAGGTCGTCGACGAGGTCGATCACGTCGATCGCGTGCGCGAGGTCCAGGTAGGTCGTGGGCTCGTCGAGCAGCAGCAGATCGGTGCCCTGGGCGAGCGTCATGGAGATCCACACGCGCTGCCGTTGTCCACCCGAGAGCGAGTCGACCGGGCGGTGGGCGAGGTCGGCCACCCCGGTCATCTCCAGGGACCTCGCGACGATGCCCGCGTCGTCGCTGGACCACTGGCGGACCCAGCTCTGGTGCGGGTGCCGGCCGCGGGCGACCAGGTCGGCGACCGTGAGACCTTCTGGCGCGATCGGGGTCTGCGGGAGCAGTCCCATCCTCTTCGCGACGTCCTTGGTCTTCAGGCGTGCGATGTCGTGGCCGTCGAGCAGCACCGTGCCCTGGCGCGGTTTGAGCAGGCGGGACAGCGTGCGCAGCAGGGTCGACTTGCCGCAGCCGTTCGGCCCGATGACCGTGGTGATCACGCCGGTCGGGATGGAGACGTCGAGGTTGTCGAGGACGACGCGGTCGCCGTACCCGACGGTGACGCCGTCGGTGCCCAGTCGGGTGGCATCGTTGCGGAGCGCGGTCATTGGGCAACCTTCTTCACGTTCTGGCGCACGAGGAGATAGACGAGGAACGGGCCGCCGATGATCGCCGTCACGATGCCGACGGGCAGGTCGTTCGGCAGCACGGTCCGTGCGATGAGATCCGAGCCGATGAGCAGCAACGCGCCGAACAGCCCCGACGCGATCAACGGCGGCACGGGGGAGCGCAGCAGCCGCATGGTGATCTGCGGCGCGACGAGTGCCACGAACGGCACCGGGCCTGCAGCGGAGACGGCGACACCGGCCAGTAGGACCGCGCACAGCAGCAGTACGGCACGCACGGCCGAGTAGCGAACACCGAGACCAGCGGCCACGTCGTCACCGAAGTGCATCGGCTGCATCTGGAACGCCACGACCAGGACGACGACGATCAGCGCGATGGTGACCCATAGCGTCGTCCACACCTCGGTCCACGACCGCGAGTCCAGCGACCCGACCAGCCACGACTGCGCGCGGGCGACGTCACGGATGTCGGCCAGCACGAGCAGCCACGTCGTGAGCGCCTGCATGACCGCGCTGACCGAGACGCCGATCAGGATCAGCCGGAACCCGTCGATGCCCCGCCGCCACGCCATGAAGTAGACGAGCAACCCGGTCAGCAGCCCGCCGGTCAACGCCGCCGCGGGCAGCCCGATCGTGCTGGTCACCGCGGCGCCGCCGGTGGCAGTGACGAGGAAGACCGCGGTCGCGCTCGCGCCGCCGGTGATGCCGAGAACATCGGGGCTGGCCAACGGGTTGCGCGCGATCGACTGCGTCAGGGCACCGGAGATCCCGAGCGCGACACCGACGATCAGGCCGATCAACGAGCGCGGCATCCGCAGGTCCATGATCACGAACTCGTCGACCCGCTCGCCCTGGCCGAAGATCGTCCGGAACACCGCGGGCAGCTCGATCGTGAAGTCGCCGACCGAGATCGACACGCAGAAGACCAGGAACGTCAGCGCGGCCAGAACGACCGTCACCAGGACGATCCACGGCCGCCAGACCCAGGACCAGCCACCGACACGAACCCCGGAATGCATCTCGGTAGTGGTCATGCCTGCCTGAACTTCCCGAGCCACACCAGTGCCGCGAAGAACGGGGCGCCGATGAGAGCGATGACGATGCCGGCGGCGAGCTCGGCGGGCAGGACGACGAGCCGTCCCACGATGTCGCCGACGAGCAGGACGAGCGCGCCGAGCAACCCCGCGTAGGGCACGAGGAACCGGTAGTCCGGCCCGGTGATCCATCGCGCGATGTGCGCGACCATCAGCCCCAGGAACGCGATGGGCCCGCACGCCGCCGTGGCCGCCCCCGCGAGCAACGTGACCGCCACGATGCCGATGGTCCGGCCCGCCGCGATGTTCACGCCGAGCCCGCGCGCCACGTCGTCGCCGAGGTTGAGCAGGTTGATCGTGGGCAGGTTGAGCAACGCGAGCACGAGCCCGACGGCCACGAAGACCGCGGCCACGATGATCACGTTCCACCCGATGCCCTGCACCGAACCGGCGTTCCAGTACCGCAGCACGTCCAGGGTCAGCTTGTCGCCCAACGCGATTCCGACGGTCATCGCGGCGAGGAACACCGTGACGCCCTGTCCGGCCAGGGCGAGGGTGAGCGGGTTGCCCGCCCCGCGCCCGAGGCTCGACAGCCCGAACACGACCACCCCGGCTCCCGCGGCCCCGATGAACGCGAACCACATGTACTGCATGGGGTTCTGCAGCCCGAGCACGGAGACCGCGAGCACCACGGCGAACGACGCCCCGGAGTTGACGCCCAGCAGGCCGGTGTCCGCGATGGGGTTGCGGGTGTGGCCCTGGATCAACGCGCCCGCGATGCCCAGAGCGAGCCCGGCGACGATCGCCAGCACCGTCCGCGGGATGCGGAGGGTCTGCACGATCAGCGTGATCTCGGTGAGCCGCTGATCGGTGCCGGGGTCGCCGAACAACCCCTGCCACACCTCGGCGGGGGAGAGCGACCGGGCACCGATCACCAGCGACAGCACCGCGGCGACGGCGAGCAGCA
>JAVXWK010000126.1:0-21135 GCA_032230575.1 Pseudonocardiales bacterium
CAAGGCCGCCGACCTGCTGACCGGCCCGTGGCGGGCCAGGATGAACGCCGCCACGATGCTCGGCCAGGCCAAGACGGCCTACCAGGCGGAGATCGACGCGGCCTGCGAGCTGGCCGACTTCTGGCGCTTCAACGTGCAGTTCGCCTGCAACCTGCTGGCCGAGCAGCCGAACTCCTCCCCCGGCGTGTGGAACCGCACGGACCACCGCCCGCTCGAGGGCTTCGTCTACGCGATCACGCCGTTCAACTTCACCGCCATCGCCGGCAACCTGCCGACCGCGCCCGCGCTGATGGGCAACGTCGTGCTGTGGAAGCCGTCGCCGACCCAGTCGTTCGCCGCGCACCTCACCATGCGGCTGCTGGAAGAGGCGGGCATGCCGCCCGGCGTCATCAACCTGCTGCCCGGTGACGGCCTCGCCGTGTCCGAGGTGGCGCTGAACTCCCCCGATCTCGCGGGCATCCACTTCACCGGCTCCACCGCGACGTTCCAGAAGCTGTGGGCGCAGGTCGGCGCGAACATCGCGAACTACCGCTCGTACCCGCGGATCGTCGGCGAGACCGGTGGCAAGGACTTCATCCTGGCGCACCCGTCGGCCGACCCTGACGTGCTGCGCGTCGCCCTGATCCGCGGTGCTTTCGAGTACCAGGGCCAGAAGTGCTCCGCCGCGTCGCGCGCCTACGTGCCGCGCTCGGTGTGGAACAAGATCAAGGACCAGTTCCTGGCCGAGGTCGACGCGCTGACCTACGGCGACGTCACCGACTTCTCGAACTTCGGTGGCGCGGTGATCGACCGCCGCTCGTTCGACAAGCTGTCGGGCGTGCTGCAGGCCGCTCGTGCCGACTCCTCGCTGGAGATCGCCGCCGGTGGCACCGCGGACGACTCGGACGGCTTCTTCGTCCGCCCGACCGTGCTCGTCGGTTCCGACCCCACGAACTCCGTCTTCACCACCGAGTTCTTCGGCCCGGTGCTCGCGATCCACGTGTTCGATGACGCCGACTACCTCAAGGTTCTGAAGCAGATGGAGAGCGCGGCGCCGTACGGCCTGACCGGCTCGATCATCTCTCGTGACCGCGCCGCCGTGGGGCACGCGCAGGAGGAGCTGCGGTTCGCCGCCGGCAACTTCTACGTCAACGACAAGCCGACCGGTGCCGTCGTGGGCCAGCAGCCGTTCGGCGGCGGCCGCGCGTCCGGCACGAACGACAAGGCGGGGTCGGTCCACAACCTGCTCCGCTGGGTCAGCCCGCGCTCCATCAAGGAGACCTTCGCGGCGCCCACCACCCACCTCCACCCGCACCAGGGGGCGTGATGCTGCGCAGCACCCTTCTCGCCGCCGCTCGCAACCAGGGCGCGCGCAAGCTCGTCGAGTCGACGCCGCTTACCCGGCCCGTCGTCGAGCGCTTCGTCGCCGGTGACGACGTGTCCGCGGCGATCCGTGCCACC
Organism: Pseudonocardiales bacterium; assembly: GCA_032230575.1. Lineage (GTDB taxonomy): Bacteria > Actinomycetota > Actinomycetes > Mycobacteriales > Pseudonocardiaceae > Lentzea. Next base: position 1,441 of record JAVXWK010000126.1, read on the forward strand.
GCCGAGGTGCTCGCGGACGGGCGGCTCGTGACGCTGGACCACCTCGGTGAGGACACCTTCGAGGAGTCGCAGGCCAACGACACCGTCGAGGCGTACCTGACGCTGCTGGCTCGGCTGGAGTCACACGGACTGACGAACGGCGCCGAGGTGTCGGTCAAGCTGTCCGCCGTCGGCCAGTCGCTCGCGATCGACGGCGAGAAGATCGCGCTGGAGAACGCCCGGCGCATCTGCTCGGCCGCCGCGGTCGTCGGCACGACCGTCACGCTCGACATGGAGGACCACACCACCACGGACTCCACGCTGAGCATCCTGCGTGAGCTGCGGGTGGACTTCCCGTGGGTCGGCGCGGTGCTGCAGGCCTACCTGAAGCGCACCGAGCAGGACTGCCGCGACCTCGCGTACTCCGGTTCGCGCGTGCGGCTGTGCAAGGGCGCCTACCAGGAGCCCGCTTCCGTTGCGTACCAGGACAAGCACGACGTCGACCTGTCGTACGTGCGGTGCCTCAAGGTGCTCATGGAGGGCGAGGGCTACCCGATGGTGGCCTCGCACGACCCGCGCCTGATCGCGATCGCCGCCGACCTGGCGGCCAAGCGCTCGAAGGACTCCTACGAGTTCCAGATGCTGTACGGCATCCGGCCCGAGGAGCAGCGCCGCATTGCCGCAGAGGGCAACCGCATGCGCGTCTACGTCCCGTACGGCGACGAGTGGTACGGCTACTTCATGCGCCGTCTCGCGGAACGCCCGGCCAACGTGGCGTTCTTCGTGCGGTCGCTGCTCACGAAGAGCTGAGCGCCTCGACCGTTTCGAGGGCGAACTCGAGCTTCACCGGCTCATCCGCCGCGCGCATGATCTCCACCGCGCGGTGGGTGAGCCGGAGTGCTTTCTGCAGCTGGTGCTTCGTCTCCGCGCAGAGCCGTGCGTAGATCGTGAGCGCGTCGGCGTACCCGACCTCCCGGTCCAGGTCCTTGCCCATCATGTGCCACAGGACGACGGCGGTGTGCGCCGTGTTCCTGGCCTCCACACGTCGTTCCGCGCCACGGAGTTTGCACGCGTGGTGCTGCACGGCGCTGATGTACGAGGCCGGCGCCTTGTCCTTGTGCGCCCGCCAGATGCCGACCATCAGCTCGGACGCCTCCAGGGCGTGCGCGTGATACTCCATTTCGGACAGTGTGGACGTCATGGGCTGCATGGCGATCGCGAGCTTGGCGCCGAAGAAGTCGACGAGCTGCGACGGCAGCCGTCGCGCGATGTCGAACACCTCGGCCGCACTGGCCAGCGCGAGGTCGATCTCGTCGTGGATGAGCTGCTGCTCGGTCAGCACGGCCAGGGCGATCGCGAGGTCGACCTGGTGCCAGACGGTGTTCTCGGCGGCCAGTTCCCGGTACACCTCAACGGCTTCCCGCGCCGCGAGCAGTTCGGCGTCGAAGTCGTGGGCGACCTTGACGACGTTGAGCAGCGCGGTGCCGAGACCCTTGCGGTCCTCGGTCTCCCGCCACAGCATCACGGCTTCCTGCGCGGTGAGCTTGGCGTCCGGGTCCTCGCACAGGTCGCACAACGCCCGGCTGTGCCGCATCAACGCGTCGGCCAGCTCTGATCGGAACGTCTGCGGGTTCACCACGGCGAGCCGCCGGAAGACCTCGACGGCTTCCTTGAGGGTCTCGTTCGCTGCTTCTGCCCGACGAAGTTCGACCAGCATGGAGCCCGCCTCGGCGAGGTTGCGGGCCAGTTCCGGTTCGTAGCGCGGGTCTTCGCGGGAGAGGATGCGCCAGTTCGCGATCGAGAGCTGCATCGACTCGGCGGCGCAGGTGTTCTCGCCCTCCGCGTGGTACCGGCGGGCCACCGTGGCCGCGACCCTGGCGAAGTCGACGCGGAACAGCGCCGGGTGGTCCTTCGCGAGCTCCTGGTACATCAGGGTGGCGCGGCTGATGGCGTCCATCGACGCGTCGGGCATGCCGAGTGCCTGGTAGCGGTAACTGATTTGTTCGAGGGCTGAGGCCAGCTGCGGGATTGTCTCCGGGTCGTCGATCGCGATCTCGTGCCACAGCTGGATCGCCTCCTCCGAGACCTTCAGGACCTCCTCGGTGCGGTGCACCGCGATGAGCCGCAAGCCGAGGTCTCCCAACGAGTCCGCGAGCAACGGCCGGTTCTCGTGGTCCTGCTCGACCAGCTCGCGGTAGCACCCGACCTCGGCCTCCGAGGCGTCGACGGCCTCTTCGCGCAGGCCGCAGAGTGACGTGCGGGCGCTGAGCATCCCGTACATCTCGGCGCGTTCGAGGGTGTCCTGGGCGCGCTCGATGAGCCGCTTGGTGACGATGGAGGGGATCGAGCAGGTGGCGAACCGCTCGTCGCGGAAGACCTGGCGGGCGATGTGGTCGAGCGTGGCGAACGAGCCGATCTCGGCCGCGATGCGGAGGCTGTCGCGCCGCATGTCCGGCACGATCTTCGGGTTGGCGTCGATCAGGTCGTCGAGCTTGGCTTTGAGGTGCGGCCAGCGCTGGGCGGCACGGGCCAGCAGGTCCGGGTCGGGGGCGTCCGGGGTGGCGACGGCGAGGTGGTCCTCGGCGATGCGGCCCGTTTTGGGGTCGTCGTCGTGCTTGAGGAGCTGGCGGACGAGCTGGGTGCGGTTCACGTCGCACGGGTCGCCGTGCACCGCGGTCAACGCTGCCAGGTGCAGGTCGAGGACCGTCTCCTGGGCGATGTTGGGCGGCGGCTCGTCCGGTGCCGTGACGTTGAGCTGCTTGGCGAAGTGCTGGCAGGCGAGGGTGAACGACTCCGCGCGGTCGTGGAGCGTCGGTTCGAGTGCCAGGTCGGTGACCTCGTGGTCGAAGTCCGCGATGCGCTGGCGGGTCGAGGACCACCACCAGCCCGTGGTCCTCGCCGCCAGCAGCACCCGCGTGCGCTCCGGGCCGTGCCGGAGCGTGTCCTGCAGCCTCAGGAAGATGTCGTTCCAGGTGAGGCGGTCGGCGTCGTCGATGAGCAGCAGCCTGCCGTGCTCCTGCCCGCACTCCTCCTCGAAGCGCTGGAGGAGCCTGGTCTTGCCCGCGCCTGCCGGTGCGTGCAGCAGCAGGGACGCCTGAGCAGCAGGGCTGTCACGCCACTGCGTGAGTGCCTGCAGTTCGGGTTCTCTGCCGTGAAAGGGGACCACCTGATGGGTGGGGTCCAGCAGTGCGGCGACGCTGAGTGCTCGGTCCACAGCCTCATAGTCGGCAAATGGTCAGGCGAGGGGTAGGAAGACCACACCATCGTGGAGTCTTCCCGTTTTTCCTTCACTCCTTTGCTGACTGGATTGGAGATCCTCCAACGGTTACGCGCGGCGGGCCAGGTGGTGCCGGTAGCTCTCGTACTGGCCGACGAACCTCGGTCGGACACGAGCCAGTTCGAGAACGCGCGAGAGGGCGTCGCGGTGGCCGATGAAGTCCGCACCGGCGTAGTGCGCGCCGCCGAGCCCGCCGATGATCCGCGCGCGCAACGGCATCTGCTTGCGGGAGTACTCCTTGCGGAAGAAGCTGCCCGGCGTCATGCGCTGGCGGATCGAGCTCTTCACGTTCTCCGTGACGTCGCGCTCGTGGATCCACGTCAGCTCGCCGACCTCCTGCTGGAGCGCGCCGAACCGTGCGTACGAGCGGGAGTCGTAGACGTCGATGATCGAGAAGTGGCCACCGGGCTTGAGCACGCGGACGACCTCGCCGAAGAACCGCTCGACGTCCGGGTAGTTGTGCGAGCTCTCGACGTTGATGACGAGGTCGAACTCGCCGTCGGAGAACGGCAGCCGCTCGGCGTCGCCCTCGACGTAGGCCAGCCGCTCGCCGCGGGCAAGCAGCGCGTTGGCCCGGCGGATGGCGGCCCCGGAGAGGTCGAGACCGACCGCTCGGGCAGGGTCGACGAGGCGGGAGAGGAAGTTGAGGCCCTCACCCATGCCGCAGCCGACCTCCAGCACGTTGAGGCCTTTGAAGTCGTTTTTCGAGTACGGCAGGCCGCGCAGCGTTTGGTAGTAGAGCTGTTCGGAGAAACCGTCGCTGACGCCCGCGTTGAAGTTCGGGCAGATATCGGTCAGTTCATTCAGCAGTTCCGGGCAGTGCATGCCCCAGTTCCAGAAGTCGCCTGTCCGCGACCACGACGCCACGTCGTCGTAGACCGCGGAGACGGCGCCTTTGATCTGGTCAGCGCCGGGGATGCCGGCGTTGAGGTCGCGCAGGCCGGTAGCCGCGTTGCCGTTGTTCATGAGGCTCTCCCAAGGTGAGCGTTCCTTAGGTTCCGCACTGTGGCAGCGCTCCCACTAGGTGATACCCTTTCGTGCGGCCAATTCGGGTGAATTCATAGAATTCAGCTGAGAAAACGATTGTTGTAAACGTTTCCAAATTATCCCGGTCTATTTCCCGGTACAGCTCGGTTTCAGCCTGGACTGAAAGTGTCAGACCTCCCGGGCACAATCAGGACGTGCTGGTTGCCCTGGTTCCGGACGCGGACGGTGCAGGCAGGTGGCAGAAGCTGCATGACGACGGGACGCCCGCGGGCCCCGAGATGGCAGCCTCGTCACTGGCCTCCGCCGTCGCGTCGCTCGAACGTGCCCACAAACCGCGGTGGGTGTGGGCCGACACGGCCGAGGTCTACCCGCTGCTGCTCGACGCCGGGGTGCGCGTCGACCGGTGCTGGGACCTGCACCTGACCGAGTCGTTGCTGCTCGGCGCCGACGGCAGGCACCGCGAGCCCAAGGAGCTGGCCGCCGCGGTGGCGCGTGAGCTGAAGCTGCCCGCCCCGCCCGATCTGGGCCCGCGCAAGAAGGACATCGAACTGACGTTGTTCGCGCCGGAACCCACCCAGCTGCCCGGCGGAACCGACGAGCTGGCCGCGTTGTCGATGGTTTTCCGGGCACAGCAACGGAATCCGGCGCTCGGGCTGCTGATCGCGGCCGAGTCGGCGTCGGCGTTGGTGGCGGCGGAGATGACGCACCACGGATTGCCCTGGCGCGTGGACGTGCACAACGCGATCCTCGAGGAGATGCTCGGGCCGCGCACGGCACCGGGCGTGCGGCCGAAGTTGTTGCAGGCGCTGGCGGACCAGATCCGGGAGGCGTTCGGCGGCAGGGAGATCAACCCGGACGCGCCCGCGAGCATCGTGCGAGCCTTTGCGCGCGAAGGCATCGACGTGTCGTCGGCGCGCAAGTGGGTGCTGGAGAAGATCGACCATCCGGCCGTGGAACCGTTGCTGGAGTACAAGAAGCTCGCACGGCTGTGGGTCGCGCATGGCTGGACGTGGCTCGACTCGTGGGTGAGCGACGGGCGGTTCCGGCCGGACTACGTCGTCGGTGGCGTGGTGTCGGGACGGTGGGCGTCACAGGGCGGTGCGGCGTTGCAGATTCCCCGGCTGATGCGCCAGGCCGTGATCGCGGACGACGGCTGGTGTCTCGTGGCGGCTGACGCCTCGCAGCTCGAACCGCGGATTCTCGCTGCCCTGTCAGGAGATCAGCGGCTGATCGAGGTGTGCACGGACGACGACCTGTACTCGGCGCTGGCCGAGGACTCGTTCTCCGGCGAGCGGCCGCGGGCGAAGATCGCGATGCTCTCGGCCATGTACGGCGGCACCTCTGGCGAGGCCGGGCCGCTGCTCGCCGTGCTGCGCAAGAGGTTCCCGCAAGCGGTCGGGTACGTGGAAGCCGCCGCGCAGGCCGGCGAGCAGGGCCGGATGGTGCGCACACGGCTCGGCCGAACCTCGCCCGCACCGTCCGAGGCGTGGCGCGAGCTGACCGGCGGTGCGAACGACTCCGGTGAGGTGTCGAGCTCGTCGCGACAGGCGGCGCGCAACTGGGGCAGGTTCACCCGCAACTTCGTGGTGCAGGGCAGCGCGGCGGACTGGACGGCGGCGTTGCTGGGCGTGCTGCGGAACAAGCTGCCGCAAGACGCCCACCTGGTGTTCTTCCAGCACGACGAGGTGCTCGTGCACTGCCCGCGCGAGGAAGCCGGCGCGGTGGCCGAGGCGATCGCGGAGGCCGGACGTGAGGCGACGCGGTTGCTGTTCGGTGAGACGGCGGTGCGGTTCCCGATGAACGCCGTGCCCGTGACCTGCTACGCCGACGCGAAATAAAGTCCAAACGAGACGCTGCACGACCTGCGCCGTTCGACGTCGTTGCTCCGATTGGCCGCTTGCCCCGCACCCCGTGAGAGCGCTCTCATAAATGGACTGCACCCGTGACAAGGAGGTCACTCGCGCATGAGGCAACGCCGCCGCATCCTCGCGGCCACGACAGCTCTTATTGCCGCGGTACCCCTGGCGATCGCCGCCATGTCCGCCAACGCTTCGATCCCACCCCCTGCCGCGGGATGGACGCAGGTGTGGGGTGACGACTTCAACGGCCCGAACGGATCGCTGCCGTCGAGCTCCAACTGGATCTTCGATCTGGGTCACGCGTATCCGGGAGGCCCTGCCAACTGGGGCACCGGGGAGATCCAGAACTACACGAACAGCACGCAGAACATCAAGCTCGACGGGTCCGGCAACCTGCGGATCACCGCGCTGAAGGACGGCGCGGGCAACTGGACGTCGTCGCGCATCGAGACTCAGCGCTCGAACTTCAAGCCGGCGCCCGGCGGCAAGCTCGCCATCGAGGGCCGCATCCAGATGCCGAACGTCACCGGCCAGGCCGCGCTGGGCTACTGGCCCGCGTTCTGGGCGCTCGGGTCGCCGTTCCGCGGCAACTACTGGAACTGGCCGGGCATCGGCGAGTTCGACATCATGGAGAACGTCAACGGCATCAACTCCGTGTGGGGCGTGCTGCACTGCGACGTCGCGCCCGGCGGTGCCTGCGGCGAGTTCACCGGCATCGGCAACTCGCGGGCGTGCCCCGGTGCGTCCTGCCAGTCGGCCTTCCACACCTACCGCTTCGAGTGGGACGACGCCGCGAAGACGTTCACGTGGTTCGTCGACGGCCAGCAGTTCCACCAGGTCACCCAGGCCCGCGTCGGCACCGGGGTGTGGAACCAGATGACGTCGCACGCGGGGTACTTCGTCCTGCTGAACCTCGCGATCGGCGGCGCGTTCCCCGACGCGCTGAACCCAGGCCAGCCGACCCCTGTCGCGGCCACTCAGTCCGGGCATTCACTGGTCGTGGACTACGTGGCCGTCTACTCGGCTGGCGGCGGGCCCACCACTCCCCCGACGACGACCACCACGACGACGACCCCGCCGGGTGGTGGTGGGTCCGCCTACAGCGAGCTGCAGGCGGAGAGCGCGTCCGAACGGTCCGGCGGCTCGGTGGGTGTCGGTGACGGTGGCTCTGCCGTGAACCAGATCGCGAACGGCGGCTACCTGAAGTACTCCGGCGTCGACTTCGGCTCTGGTCCGGCCCGGCAGTTCTACGCCCGCGTGGCGTCGGGTGCTTCGGGCGGCGTGAGCGGGCTGGTCGAGGTGCGGCTCGACTCGCGGACGGCGTCTCCCGTGGGCACGTTCGCGGTCGGCAGCACCGGTGGCTGGGACGCGTGGAGAACGGTGCCCGCCAACATCTCCAACATCAGCGGGGTGCACGACGTGTACGTGACGTTCACGTCCGGTCAGCCCGCGCCGTACGTGAGCGTGAACTGGGTGAAGTTCGGCACCTGACCCCTGGGTGAGCGTGGAGCCGACCGTCTGAGCTATAATTTCGTCCGTTGGTCACGGATGATTAGCTCAGCGGGAGAGCACTACCTTGACACGGTAGGGGTCACTGGTTCAATCCCAGTATCGTCCATTCGCAGAACGGCCCGTCAGCATCTCGCTGACGGGCCGTTCTCGCTTTCAGGCCGGGTTGTCACCGTGCGTCAGCGTCTCCCACGAGACGAACAGGTTGTTCGTTCCGAGTGGACGACGCTGGGTAGTCCACGTCTCGGTGTTGGGCATCGGGTTGCCGAGCCGGTTGTGCATCGCGTTGTAGCCGACCTCGGTGATCGGCCCCAGACCGCGCTTGACCGTTCCGCCGCACAACCAGGACGGCGGCCCGGTCAGCTCGTAGGTGGTCTGGAAGCCCAGTGCTTCCTTGAGTCGCGTGCCGACCTCCGGGTAGAGGTCGACGCCCTGGATCCTCGACGTCTCCGCCACGTGCGAGATCGACGACAGGCCGTATCCGGTGTGGACGAAGTCGCGGCAGGTCTCCTGGGTGAGGCCGTTCACGAACGTCGACTGGTTCTGCCAGAAGCCGATGATCTTCGCGCGGGTGTTGAGGTTGTTGCTGGGCACGGTTTTCGGCAGCTCGCCGTCGGACGTGAGGTAGATGAACGCGGGAACCCTCGCACGGTACAAGGAGATGCCGCGGTCGTAGATCGCCTTGTCGTCCAGGAACACGCCGATCCCGACGATCGCCTCGGCGATGCTCAGCTCCCAGTTGCCGGTGCGCGGGTCGCTGCCCTGGATCTCGTTGTAGTAGACGTTGCGCAGCATCGTGCCGAACCGGCCCGAGTTGGGCCAGTTCCCGTAGACGTGCTTGATGATCTCGGCCGCGCGCGGCCAGCTCGACGCGGACCATGCTGTCTGCAGGTGCGCGTTGTCGCTGGTGTGGTCGCGGATCGTGGCCGACCAGGCGTCCATGATCTGGATGGACTTGTTGGCGTACCTGGCATCCCGCGTCACATACCACGCCAGCGCGTGGGTGTACGCGGCGATGGCGTCCTCGCGTTCGTCCGTACAACCGTTGTTGGGCTGCGATCCCGGTCCGCAGTCGACGACCGCGCGGGGATGCGGTGTGTACGACAGGGATGCGTACCGGGAGCCCATCATCGAGTCGTACGCCCGCTTCTGCGGCTGTGTTCCGGCGTTGACGCGGGTGCGCACGACGTCGAGCTGGGCTTTGCTGACCATCACGCCGGGGTGGGTGAACGTCGGCGGGGCGGCGGTCGCGGGGCTCGCACTCGCCACGACGAGTGCTGCTACGGCCAAGGCTTTGTGCAGGGGTTTGCCTTGCATGTAGTTGTTCCTTTGCTGTGGGCGTCTCCTATGTGTTGTGGCGACGGGTGTTTTGTCGTGCCTACCACGTGCGGGAATGGTGTGGTGGACCGGTTTTCGTGCCGGTCGTGGGAGAATGGCCGCGTGTACGCCGAACGTCCCGCGCCCGCGGGCCTGGCTTGCCTTTGGACGCGCACGGTGTCTGAGGAGACCGTGCAGCGCGTGGTGCCGGACGGGTGCACGGACCTGATCTGGACGCCGGCGACCGGTTCCCTGTTCGTGGCCGGGCCGGACACCTCCGCTCAGCTGGCGCGGGTTGTGCCTGGGACGTTGTACGGGGTGCGGTTGCCGCCGGGAGCGTTTCCGTCGGTGTTCGGAGTGCCCGCGCATGCCGTCCGTGACCTGCGGGTGCCGTTGTCCTCGCTGGTGCCTGAGGTTCGGCTTTCCTCGTTCTCGGACATGGTGGAGTTCTGCGCTTCGCGGGTCGTCGTCGATCCGGCTTTGGCTGCGACGGCTGCGTTGCTGCGTTCTTCCGACGTGGAGTCCGCCGCTTGGGAGATCGGGTTGAGCTCACGGCAGCTGCGTCGTCGCTGCCTGGACGCGTTCGGGTATCCGCCCAAGGTGCTGCAGCGGGTCCTGCGTTTCGATCTTGCGATGCGCCTGGCCTGGCGTGGGACGCCGTTCGCCTCCGTTGCCGTCGAGGCGGGGTATGCGGACCAGGCGCATCTGGCGCGGGAGGTGCGGTCGCTGGCCGGGGTGCCGTTGGGTCAGCTGATCCGGCCGTAGCGCCTGAGGGTCAGCAATGCGTCGATGGTGGCGATCGATCGCCATTCGAAGTGGGTTATGGGCGTGAAAGCGGGAAAGCCGAAGTTCCAGCCGCCGTCTTCCTGTTGGCCGTTCTGGAGTTCGTCGAGGTCGTTGCTGAATTCCTCGTCGGTGAACCAGTGGCGCGCGAGGCTGGTGGGTTTGGCCGCGTAGTGGTGCATGGCCAGGCCTTCGTCTTCTTCGTAGGTGTCCTTGCTGAGGTGCTTGAGCTTTTCGGCCGCGAGTTCCGCGCGCTGCCGGTCTGCGACCTCGTCCAGGAACATCACTGCAGCTCGGAGCTCGTACGGGTGGGTCTTCTCGAGCTTGTCGATCTCCTGCCAGCAGTAGTCGCTCGCCCGGTCGAGCCAGGGGTGAGTGATGCGCAGTGCTTCGAGGGCGGCGGCGATCTGGGCCGTGAGGAGGAGTCCGCCCCGGTCGTCGGCTTGGACCCACGGCGCCTTGGGGTGCTCCTTCGACGTGGACATGCCGAACGGGACACTCCCGTCCGGACAGGTGGCCTCGAGCCACTTCAGAATCGATTCGGCCGGCTCCGGGGCGTTGACCTCGCCGAACATCTGCAACGCGCGCAGGGCGTGCAGCGGCTGGCTGGTGGGCCCGCGGTGGTCGGGTTCGAGGGCGAAGCCGTAGCCGCCGTCGTCGTTGCGGAAGGCCAGCACGGCCTGGACCACACCGTCGGCCGAGCCGCCGTCGAAAGCGTGCTCGAACCAGCGTTGTTCCAGCGTGCGGGCGTTGTGCCAGATGAAGTTCCGCGCTCGTTCGATCATGCCTCGAACCTAGGCCGGTCACGCCGCGGGGTCTTGAACGAATCGGCCATGTGACCTGATCAGCTGATTCGTTCGCCTCCAAGGGGAACCAGCCCTGTGCGAAAATCCTCCAACAGGGGTGTGGAGTTCTGAGGGGAGCTGGCCGAGATGCTGATGTTCGACGCGGTGGTGCCGGTCACGGCGGGTAATACGGCCGCGCCAGGTGGGGGCACGGCGGGTACCGCCAAGTTCAGCGTCGACCCGGACCAGGCGCAGAAGATGGTCGACGGCCTGCAGAAGGCCGTCGACACGCTTGTCGAGCTGCAGCGCAAAGGCCAGCAACTGCAGCAGTCCGGAGCCCCCGGCCCCGACCCGTACAGCGGCTGGGCGACCCTCTCGATGCGCCAGGCGGCCGGTGACCAGGCGGGTGGCTACGCCTGGGCCAACCAAGCCGCTCAGAAGGCGCTGGAACAGACGATCAAGAACATCCAAAAGGCCCTGGCCAAGTACCGGGGCACCGACGAGGCGGCGCAGACCGCACTGAAGGGCTGACCCGATCTTGAAGCGAATGACTGCCCTGTTGACCGTCGCCCTCGCCATCGGTGCACTCGCCGGCTGCTCGGAGAAGACCGGCGGCAACGCCACCACGACGGCTCCGACCGGCGGTGAACAGACGAGCAGCTCGCCGACCAGTCAGGGCTCGTCCTCGGGCCTCAGCATTGCCAAGGTCGCGAGCAAGCCGTGCGACACGCTCACCGCTGCTCAAGTGGCGAAGCTCGGCACCGTCGCCGCGGGGAAGTCCAGCACCGGCATCCTCGGCCCGGAATGTCAGTGGAAGGGCCAGGACGTCATCAAGAACTCCACGTACACGGTCACCGTGACCGAGGACAAGGACGTGGACGACATGGTCGCCAACATCAAGAGCAACCCGATCTTCCAGGACAAGAAGTCGGATGGCGTGCGGCTCGTCACCAACGACAGCACGGACGGCACGCTGCACTGCTCGACCATCATCGAGGTCTCCAAGACCGACTCGGTGACCGTGTACGCCGCCATCGCGGCGGATGAGCGGCCCACCAAACCGGCCTGTCCCGAGTCGGAGAAGATCGCGAAGATGGTCATCGAAAACCTGAGGGGGTAGCGGAAATGGCTGGGGATGAGCCGAACATCGGTGGCTTCATGATGCTGCCCTTCGCGGGCGGCGAAACGATCTACAAGTGGTTCGACAAGGGCAAGGGCCCGAGCCAGAGCACCTCTCCGACGGCGCAGGCCTGGCGTGATCTCTCCGCCGGCCACACCGACGTCTCGAAGCTGATCGAGCAGGCCGTCAAGGACTCGGGTGCCTCCTGGGAGGGGGCGGCCGGCGATGCGGCGCGTGGCGCGACCTCGCCGCTCGCGACCTGGGCCGACGTCACCGGGGAGTCCGCGACGTCCGCTGCCAAGACTTCTGACACGGTCGGCCAGGCGTACGTGGACGCCAAGTACAAGATGTCGAAGCCGCCGGAGGTCCCGGACAAGCCGTTCCTCAACGACTACAAGCCGTGGACCACGGACTACGACAAGACCGTCGAGCAGAACCAGAAGGTCAGCGAGCAGAACATGCAGGCGTTCTCCTCCTACGGGGAGACCGTCATGTCCAGCTCCAACAGCATGCCGACCTTCATCTCGCCCGACGCGAACGACGCGGCCATGGAAGAGCAGGGCGGCGACAAGAAGATCAAGAAGATCATCGAAAACCCCGGCCCCGAATACCCGTACACGCCGCCGGAGACGGGCAACCCACCGAAGACGGGCAACCCGCCCGAGACCGGGCGTCCTCCCGGCTCGGACGACCGCACCGACCTGTCGGGGTGGAAGCCGCCGGGCAACGACGACACGACAAACCCGTCGCAGGTCGACGACCCCAAGAACCCGAACGACCCGCGGAACCGTCCGCCGGTGTACGACCCGAACGACCCGCGTAACAGGCCGCCCACGGACACGGGCATTCCGCCCGGCCGGTGGGACCCGAACAACCCGAACGACCCGCGCAACCGCGGCAGGTTCGACCCCAACGACCCGCGCAACCGCCCTGGCGGTCCGGGTGGGCCCGGCGGCGGTCGTGGCGGCGGCGGTGGCGGTGCCGGTGGTGGACGCGGCGGTGTCGGCGGCGGTGCCGGTGGCCTCGGTGGGGCCGCGGCGGCTCGCGCCGGCGGGCCCGGTGGCATGGGCAGTGGCTTCGGTGGTGCGGCAGGCGTTGCCGGTGAGGGCGGCGCGGGGCGCGGTGCTGGTGGCGCCGGTGGCTTCGGGCCGTCTGGTGCCGGTGGTGCGGCCGGGCGTGGTGGCGCCGCGGGTGCCGGCGGTATGGGCGGCCACGGCGGCAAGGGACAGGGCGAGGAGGACACGGAGCACAAGTCCGCGTCCTACCTGCAGGAGACCGAGGACATCTTCGGTGACGGAACGATGGTGGCTCCGCCGGTCATCGGCGGATAAGGAGAGAACGTGCTGAGAAGCAGGGTCGCCATCCCCGTCACGGCGCTCTACCAGGCGTGGCAGGCGGCGGGCCTGCCGTCGCTGCACCGCGCGCTGCTCACTCAGGTCGACTTCGACGAGGACCTCCTCGAGTCGGGCGACCTGAGCGAGCTCGAGCGGTTGCAGCGGACGGCGTGGGCGCAACTGGAGCAGTACGGGCTCGCGCGCGGCAGCCAGATCCACCCGGACCTGGCCAACGCGCTCAAGCTCGTCGTGGAAGCAGGCGTGGAGTACTGGGCGTTCTTCAGCCTGAAGGACGGCCCGCAGCAGAGCGTGCTGGTCGTGTCGAACGGCCAGGACGCGCTGCGCATCGTGCTGACGCCGGACCAGCAGTTCGTGCTGGAGCCGGTTCGTCCGGAAGAGGCACCGCAGGCGTTGGTCGGCGCGCTGCCACCGACGCCCGCGGGCAAGGGCAACCCGATCACGTTGCCCGAGGACGCGCTGGACCAGAAGCGGCAGTCCTATGAGGACACCGGCTCGTTCATGCAGCAGAGCCGTCCCACGAGCACGCCGAACGACCAGCTGGTCGCGCAGCTCAAGGAGATCATGAGCCAGCCGCGCATCGGCGGCGGTCAGGTCTACTCGGCCAAGCGCGACCACCTCGGCCGCAAGCAGCGTTGCCTGGCACCGCTGACGTTCATCGACACGCCGAGCGGGCGCTACATCGCGGCGACGAGCGAGGGCTGGCTGCGGGTGCAGCCAGCCGACTTCGGCACGCTCGCGCGGATGACCGCGACGATGCCCTAGGGGGCGAACCGCAGCGCGTCCGGACCCAGTTCGGCCGGGCTGCGGTGACCCGACAGCCCGAGCGTGAGGTCGAAGTCCGCCAGCAGGCTGCGCAACACGTGCCGCACGCCGACCTGACCGCCGTGCGCCAGCCCGTACGCGAACGGCCGCCCGACCATCACCGCCTTGGCTCCCAGAGCCAGCGCCTTCACGATGTCCGCGCCGGTCCGGATCCCGGAGTCGAAGAGCACGTCGACCTGCTCCCCCACCGCCTCCACGATCGACGGCAGCGCGTCCAACGACCCGACCGCACCGTCGACCTGACGCCCGCCGTGGTTCGAGACGACCACACCGTCCATTCCGAACTCGACGGCCTTGCGCGCGTCGTCCGCGTGCTGGATTCCTTTGAGGACGATCGGCCCGTCCCAGTGCTCGCGCAGGAAAGCCAGCTGGTCCCACGACTTGTCCGTGCCGGTGAACAGCTGCACCCACCGCAGGATCGCCATCGGCAGATCCTCCTCGGGCGTCTTCTGCAGCCCGGCCCGGAAAACGGGGTCGCTGAACGGAATCGCCGTGCCCACCCCTCGCAGGAACGGCAGGTACGCCTGGTCCAGGTCGTGCGGCCGCCACGCGAGCGTCCACGTGTCGAGCGTGACCACGAGCGCCGTGTACCCGGCCTTCTTGGCCCGCTCCAGCAGCGAAGCGCACACGTCCGGGTCGTTCGGCCAGTACAGCTGGTACCACCGCGGGCCGTCACCGGACGCCTCCGCGACCTCCTCGATGGTGTGCGACGACGCCGTCGACAACACCATCGGAATGCCCAGCTCGGCCGCCGCCCGCGCGGTCGCCAGCTCGCCGTCCGGGTGCAGGATCGACTGCACGCCAACAGGTGCGAGCATCACAGGCGCAGGCAGTTCGGTACCCAGGACCGACACGCCGAGATGCCGCTCGGTCGCGTTCGTGAGCATCCGCGGCACGAGCTGCACGCGTTCGAACGCGCTCCGGTTCGCCCGCACGGTGGCACCCGACCCCGCACCTCCCGCCACGTACCAGAACGGCCCCGGCCCCAGCCTGTCGCGCGCGGACTGCTCCAGCGCGTCCGGGTCGGTGGTGAACGGCGGCACGGTCCCACCGAGCCCCTGCAGGTAGATCTCGTTCTGGTACGCGGCGAAGGAGGTCATGCCGCCTAGCTTGCTACGAAGCGAGCTGAACCAGGAAGAACTCGTTGCCGAACGGGTCGGAGAACCAGGTCGCGCGGTCGCCCCACGGCATGGTCTCCGGCGCGCCCTTGACCTGCACTCCCTTCTCCTGGAACGCCGCGACGTCGCCGTCGATGTCGTCGGTGATCAGGGAGATGCCGCAGCCCGTCGAGAACGACACGTTCGGCGTGTCGTTCTGCGACAGCGCGAAGGCCGTCTCGGCGCCGGGAGGAGCGACGGTCAGCCAGCGCATGCCCGCCTCGTCGCTGTCCTGCCGCTTCTCCCAGCCCAGCACGTCCACGTAGAACGACACCGCGTCGTCCAGCGAGCGGACGTTGATCGTCACCGAGTGCGCATGAGTAATCATGCGAGCAACGCTAGGCCCGCGCTCCAGCCGGGCGCTTCTTCGAAACTGCTTTCCGCGGCCAGCGCGACTCCAGCCAGAGGGCGACCGGGGCCGCGGTGACCACTGTGGACGCCGTGCCCGCGATCAGGCCGATCAGCAACGCCGTGGCGAAGTTGGCCAGCGAGCCGTCGCCCAGCACCAGCAACGCCGAGAGCACGAAGAGCACGCCGATACCGGTGTTCACGGTGCGGGGCACGGTCTGCACGACCGCGTCCGACACCACGTCCGGGTAAGGCGCCTTCAAGCGAGACCCGCGCAGCGAGCGCAGCCGGTCGAACACGACCACGGAGTCGTTCACCGAGTAGCCGATCACGGTCAGCAGCGCCGCGAGGAACACGCCGTCCGCCGTCTTGCCCATCCACGCGAACACACCCACCAGAACCAACACGTCGCTGAGCAGCGCGGCGACCGTGGCCACGCCGAGGCGCCAGTCGAAGCGCACGGCCAGGTAGCCCAGCTGAGCGGCCACGGCGATGGCGAGGCCGATCACGGCGTTGCGGCGCAGTTCGGAGGAGAGCGAAGGACCGATCAGCTCGTTGCTCGTCTGGCGGGCGCCGCCGTCGACGACCGAGGACACGATGGAGCCGAGGCGCGACGACTGGCTGTCGTCGATCGGGCCCGTGCGCAGCGAGATCTCGTTGCCCGACGACGACACGACCACGTCGCTGAAACCGCTGTCGGACAAGGCACTTCGCACGAGAGAGGCGTCAACAGGAGAAGCGGCCGTGAAGTCGAGCATGCGGCCACCGGTGAACTCGACGCCCAGGTTCAGGCCGCGCACGAACAGGCCCGCGAACGCCACGAGCACCACTGCGCCCGCGCTGATCAGCCACACGGACGGCCGCCGGTACAGGACGACGGACAGCCGTTGCCGCACCCAGCCGAGCGTGTGCAGGCCGCTCAACCGAGGCCGCTTCGCCACGAATCGAGTGCCCAGCGCCCACAACACCAGCACGCGTGACAGCACCAAAGCGCTGAACATCGACGCCAGCACACCGATGGTCAACGTGACGCCGAAGCCGCGCACCGGACCCGTGGCCAGCCAGAACAGCAAGCCGGCAGCCAACAACGTCGTCACGTTCGAGTCCGCGATCGCACTCAACGCCCCGCGGAAACCGTTCTCGGCCGCGCGGCGCAGGTTTGGTTTTCGGGCGTACTCCTCACGAGCCCGTTCGAAGATCAGGACGTTCGCGTCGACCGCCATGCCGATCGCCAGTACGAAACCGGCCAGGCCGGGCAACGTCAAAGTCGCCCCCACGGCCAACAGCCCCGCATAAGCCACACCCGCGTAACCAGCCAAAGCGACGACAGCCAGGAACCCGGCCAACCTGTAAGCGAAGATCAGGAACACCGACGTCAGGGCGATGCCGATGATCGCGGCCTGCGCACTGGCCTCGATCGCCTCGGCACCCAGCGTCGCGCCGACGGTCCGCTGTTCGATCACCTCGACCGGCACGGGCAGCGCGCCGGAGCGGATGACCAGGGCGAGCTCCTTGGCCTCTTCCTGACCGAACCGGCCGGTGATCGTCGTCGCACCACCTGCCTGGCCGGTACGACAAGGCGTGTCGAGACTGACTTCAGGAGACGAGATCGGCTTGCCGTCCAGCACGAAGGCGATCTGGCGGCCGGGCGTGCCGGACGGCTCGCAGGCCGCCTCACCGGTGATCTTCTGCCACGTGCCAGGAGCGTCGCCGCGGAACTGGATGTTCACGACGAAGCCCGCGCCCTGCGGGTTGCGGACGGCGGACGCGTCCGAGATGCCTTCGCCGGTCATGACGGTCTGGCCGTTGCGCTGCACGACCAGCTGAGCGGTGCGGCCCAGGACCTTCACGGCTTCGGCCGGGTCCTGGACGCCGGGCAGTTCCACGACGATGCGGTTCTCGCCGGAGCGGGCGATGACGGGTTCGGCGACGCCGAGTGCGTCGACGCGGCGCCTCAAGACTTCCAGCGAACGGTCGGCGGCATCGGCGTCGCCCTTCGCTTCGAGGACGATCTGGGTGCCGCCGCGCAGGTCGAGGCCGAGGCGGGGATCTGTGGTGAGCAGCAGGAAAGCGGATGCGACGAGGACCCCGAGCGCTATGAGACCGCGCACGAGCAGACCCCGCCGCGCGTTGTCGCGCGACATGGGTGAATGAGCCTTCCGGTGAAAGAAAAGTGGTTGCTGAGTAAGGGAATTCAGCGACCGGAAGGCGGCGAGCGGTCACGCTGCGGCGTCCAGCGGGTGCCGTCGGGCGTGCGGTGGACGCGGCGGGCGAACGAGACGACGAAACGCACCGGCAGCGCGGGACGGACGACCGGCGGCACGTCCATCGGCAGCTGCGACTGCGGCACCTGCGCGGAGTGGTGGTTGTGCGGCCTGGGCGCGGCACCGGGGAGGTTCGCGAGGCTTTGGGTGTGCCGGACGACAGAACCCTCGGCGGGCGTCGGTGCGGGCGCGGCGACGATGAACAGCTGTCCGAGGAACAGCAGGAACGCCAGTGCGACCGCGTGGCGACGCATCACCGCTTCCTGCCTCCCCCGACGTACACGAGCGCTCCCCCCACGACAGCGCACAACCAGGAAAGCACAAGTGGCTGCATCGTGGTTGCTCCTAGGAACAACGCGATGGTCCAGCCGACCAGAATCATCGCGGAAGCCGCGAGCAGCGACACCGTGATGGCGAGCTTGCGCAGGCTGTAGAGCAGCTTGAACGGACGCAGCCGCAACGCCACGACCAGGCAGCACAGCACCAGCGCCCCGGTGAAGAAGCCCAGGTAGGGCGTGGGGCGCGGCATGCCGGCGACCAGGGCGAGTAAACCGCCGCCGACGAGCAGCAGCGACAGCATCCGCAGCGCCCGCCACACCTGGACCTTGTTCAGCTGCAGCGGCACGGGTTTCGTGGACCGGCGACGTCGCACGGTCGCCAGGTTCGCCCTGGAGTCCGCGTCGGACGGGTCGAGCTTGATCGCGGCGCGGTACGCGTGCTCGGCGGTGCCCCAGTCGCGCATGCGCAGGGCCGCGTCGCCGAGCACCTGGAACGCGCGTGCCTCGGAGGGCGCGAGCTGGGAAGCGTGCAGGGCCGAGTCGAACGCCTCGACGGCGCCGTCCGGAACGTCCGCCAGCACCTCGGCCAGCACGACGTGGCAACGCCAGTCGCCGGGCTTGCGCTTCACCGACTCACGGGCGGCGAGGGCAGCCTCCTGGTGCCGGCCGAGGTCGCTCAACGCCAGTGCCGCGAGCCGCTGCGGCCAGGCCGGTTCGCCGTCGAGCGCCATCGCCCGCTTGGCCGAGTCGAGCGCCTGGGCCGCCTCACCCACGTCCAGGTGAGCGGCGGCGAGCCGGCACCACGCCTCGGCGTGCCGAGGGTTTGCCGCCACCAGGGGCCGCAGCAGGTCGATGGCCTGCCGCGGTTTCCCCGAGGCGGTGAGCTCAGCAGCGCGCAGCAGCACCGCGGTCATCGGCTCGGACACGCCGCACAGTGTGACAGCGGGCCCTCAGCCACCGAACGGGTGACCTCTGACCTGGGTGTCGGGGCGTCTGCAAGTACCGCCAGCTCGCAGTTGGTACTTGCAGACGCCAGAAAGATCAGGCCGCCGCGCCGAACCAGCGGGCCAGCTCCGCGTCCAGGGCTTCTTGGTCCGAGCCTGCCCAGGCCACGTACCCGTCCGGCCGCACGAGCACGGCGGGCGCGGACAGCTCCTCGCTCACGTCGACGAGGTGGTCGACCCGATCCGCCCAACCGTCGAGCGACAACGTCCCGGCCTGGTCGATCAGAATCCCGCGACCAGCGTGCATCTGGTCGTACAGCCCACCCCGCTTCAGCGCGAGGTCCCCGATCCGCCGTCCGACGAGGTCGTCCGCGGAATCGAAGTCGTACCTGATCGCCACGGAGATGATCTTCTCGATCAGGTACCGGTTGACCTCCTCGAACTGCACCAGCTCGGTCAGCACCCGCCGCACCGACTGCGGACCGGGCTCGACCTTCATCAGTTCGATCATGGCGCGGGTGGTGTTCAGAACGTCCTCGGCCACCGCGTGCCGTTCGGCGTGATACGTGTCCAGCAACCCCTCGGGAGCCCACCCGTGCACCGTGGCCGCGAGCTTCCAGCCCAGGTTGAACGCGTCCTGCAACCCCAGGTTGAGACCCTGCCCACCGGTCGGTGGATGGATGTGCGCCGCGTCGCCCGCCAGGAACACCCGCCCGGACCGGTACCGCGAGGCCTGCCGGGTGGCGTCGCCGAAGCGCGACATCCAGCGCGGCGAGTGCACCCCGAAGTCCGTGCCCGCGTACGCCCGCAACTGCCGCTTGAAGTCGTCCAGGCCGGGCATGACCGTGCGGTCCTCCGACACCCCCTCAGCAGGCACGACGACGCGGTACCCGCCGTCGCGGTAAGGCCCG
>JAVXWK010000161.1:0-10079 GCA_032230575.1 Pseudonocardiales bacterium
TCTGCGGGTTGCCCCAGCCCAGGTACAGGTAGGGCGCGCCACGGCCGTTGCCGGGCAACGGCGGGTTCGACGTGGTGGTCGTCGTCGTGGTGGTCGTGGTCGTCGGCGGGTTGCCCGTGCCATCGCACGAGCCGCCGTTGACCTTGCAGTTGGACGGGTTCGCACCCGATCCGCGCACGGTGAAGCCGAAGCTCGCCGTGCCGCCGACCCCGATGCTGCCGTTCCAGGTGTTCTTGACGGTGATGTTCTGGCCGCTGGCCGTGTAGCTGCCGTCCCAGAGCGACGCGATCGACTGTCCGCTCGGGAGCGTGAACTCGACGGTCCACGCCGTGAGCGCGGACGAGCCGCCGTTGGAGATCGTGTACTTGGCCTCGTAGCCGCTGCCCCAGTCCGACGTCTTGGTGAACGCCGCCGTCACGCCCGTCGCGCCACTCGCGGGAGCGGCTACGACGCCTCCGACCACGGTGGCTATCGCCAGCCCGAGCGTCAGAACTTGCCAGCGAAACCTCTTCATGGTGCTCCTTCACGTGCAGGGGGGAACGTGATGCGTCGCACGTTAACTGGTCTGGACCAATGGTTCAAGGGTGTGAACGCCCCTAATCGGCGTGCGGTCGTGGAACCGCTCTCTTACTGTCCGGGTTGATGAACGCTCATGAAATCGCCCAGCTCATGGCCGCGTGGGTTCCGGATCCGGACATCCAGGTAGCTCAGACGACATACCGGTTCGACCTGGCCTCGACGTGGCAGATCCCTGACGGGGCCTCGGTTTTGGAGGTCGGGTGCGGGCAGGGCGACATGACCGCGGTGCTGGCGTCACACGTGGGTCCGAACGGGAGGGTCGTCGGCGTTGACGTGGCTGCGCCTTCCTACGGCTCGCCGGTCACCGTCGGCCAGTCCGCCGCGCTGCGGGAGGCGCCGGACGGGCTCGCCAAGGATCTGCTGCGGCAGATCGCGCGGGAGAGCGGCAACGTGCCGCTTTCCGCCTATGCACTCACCGCGCGTTAGACACGCTCTGAATCGCGGTCCTCCAGCAGTTGCAGCAACGCGTACGTGGTCTGCCGCTGCTCCTCCAGCAGCTTGACCAGCCAGGACCCGAAGTACAGGAACCCGCCGACGCCGATCAGCCCCACGCCGAGGATCCCGCCCGACACCACGTAGGGAATCTGCTCCCACACGTAGCCGGTGTGCGCGACACCCCACCAGGCGAAGAGGATCGCCGCGATCCCCGCCGTCATCAGCATCGTGCCGATCAAGCCGAGCCCGCTCTGCATCCGTGCGCGGCGCCGGTCCTGGATGGTCATGGGTTCACCCGCAGGTCGGGGACACCGGTGGGGTGTCCGGAGGGACAGGGAGCGCCGCCCAGCAGGAATGTGCCGAACGACTTCATGCCGAACGCGCCGGCCGCGGCCACCCCGAGACCGGCGAGAACGAGCAGTGCGGGGACGCCGGGGAAGTCGAGCAAGGACCGAGGCCTGGCGCGAGAAGAAGCGACCGGAGTGACGGCGCGAGGTGGCGTGACACCGGCTATTGGAGCTGTGCCCGGCGACGGGGCGGAAATACCGTCTGCGGGCGGCGGCACGAGAGGTGCTTGCGGCACAGGCACGTCAGGTGGGGTGAGAGGCGAAGAAGCGGAAGCGTTTGCGACCGCCTCCGTGTCGCCGACGATCACCACCATCTTGCGCAGCGGGTTCAGCAGCGGCACGAGCTCCTTGGGCAGCAACGGTGCCACCACGCCGTCGAGGATGCCGCCCAGGCCCAGCTTCGTGCGCAACGCCAGCACGTCGACGGTCAGAGTCAGACCACGACTCGAAGACGTCGCGCCTGTTCCCTCGGTCTTGGTCGACGACGTGGGCCAGGTCAACGAAATCCCCAGCGGTTCCAACGCTTTCAGCAGGCCGTC
Organism: Pseudonocardiales bacterium; assembly: GCA_032230575.1. Classification (GTDB taxonomy): domain Bacteria; phylum Actinomycetota; class Actinomycetes; order Mycobacteriales; family Pseudonocardiaceae; genus Lentzea. Next base: position 1,901 of record JAVXWK010000161.1, read on the forward strand.
CGGTGGGGCGGCGGGAGCCTTGACCGGGAACTTCTGGCCCAGCACGGTGAACTCGGCCACCGAGAACGTGCTCGTGCCGCTTCCCTTGCTGCCATCACTGACCGCGACGGACTCGAACTTGACCCCCGACATCACCACCAAGCCGGCCAGCAGCGAGATCGTCTGTGCTGATGTCACCGCTGATGAGCGCGCCTCAGAAGCACCGACAACACTCGTGCTGGTCGAGGTGAGGCCGTCGGCGGTGAGCAGGAAAGGCACCTCCTGCTTGGCGCCCGCGTACGACTCGGCCTTGGACGCGCCCGCCGAAACCCGCATGCCCGACTTCGACTCGTCCGCCGGGCCGCCGGGGTGCGCCGCGTTGGCCTGCACCGGGTAGGCGAAGCCCAGCAGCTGCGGCAGACCGGTGCCGACGGCCGCGCCCGGCCACACGGAACTGGCCAGGGAGCGGCCGATCGGGCCGGAACCCAGCTCGGTCTGGGTGTAGGAGAGGTGCACCTCGCCCTGCGGTTCGGCAGGCACCGGGAGCAGATCGGTGTGCAGCAACACCGAGACAGGTGCGGCGTGGGAGGAGAGCGTGAAGCCGCCGATCTCGGACGCCTGGGCGGGCGCCGGGGACAGCAGGAGAAGCAGCAGGACCAGTGCGTACCTCATGACGTCCCTCCGAAGTAGACGGAAGTCAGGTCGTTGTCCGGAGCGATCTCGCCGTGCGCCATCACGACGACCTGATCAGCCACCGAGGAGGCGGTCTCGGCGAACTGCTCGACGATCAGCATCGTGACGCCGCCGGAAGCCAGCTCGCGCACCACCTCGTACAGCTCGGCCACGATCACCGGCGCCAGGCCCATCGAGAGCTCGTCGATCACGATGACGGCCGGATCGGTGATCAGGGCGCGGGAGAACGCGAGCATCTGCTGCTCGCCGCCGGACATCGAGCCCGCGAGCTGCCGTTGCCTGGCCCTCAACCGGGGAAAGCGGTCGAAGACCACCGAGGGATCTCCGCGCATCAGGCGCAGGTTCTCGGCGACCGTGAGGTTCGGGAAGATCGCGCGGCCCTCGGGGATCGTGCACAAGCCGGCTCGTGCCAACGCGTCGGGCGCGGCGTCGTTCACGTGCACACCGCCCAGATGAACGTGGCCGGAAGTCGCCCGCAACTGTCCACTCAGGACTTTCACCAGGGTCGACTTGCCCGCGCCGTTCGGACCGAGCAACGCCGTCACCGTGCCGCGCGGCACGTTCAGAGAGACCCCGCGCAGCACCTCGATCCGGCCATAGCCGGCGTGGACGTCCGTCAGATCGATCATCCGAGATACGCCTCCCGGACACCCTCGTGCGCACGGATCTCGGATGGCGTGCCGGAAGTCAGCAAGCGGCCCAGGTTCAGCACGTGGACGACATCGCAGTAGTTCATGACGAGGTCCATGTCGTGCTCCACCAGCACAACAGCGCGCCCCTCCCCCACCAGCTCCTGCAGCAGCGCGCCGAACGCGTCAGTCTCGGCTCGGTCCAGCCCCGACGACGGCTCGTCGAGCAGCAGAAGAGAGGGTTCGGTGGCCAGCGCACGGGCGAGCTCCAGCAACCGAGCCGCACCAGTGGGCACGGTGTCGGCCTGGTTGTCCGCGAACTCCGCGATCCCCACCCGTTCCAGCAACGAGGAAGCCAGCCGAGCCGGTCGGCGGCGGCTTTCCAGCGCCACCACGACGTTCTCCCACACGGTCAGCGACCCGAACACCTCCAGCCGCTGGAACGTCCGCGCCACACCGAGCCGGGAGCGCTGGTGCGGCGAACGGGACGTGATGTCCGCGGAGTCCAGCAGCACCCGGCCGGAGGTGGGCCGCCGCAGCCCGCTGATCACGTCGAACAACGTCGTCTTGCCCGCGCCGTTGGGCCCGATCAGCCCGGTGACGCCGACCTCCACCGACAAAGTCACGTCGTTGACCGCGGTCACCTCGCCGAAGCGGACCGTCACGCCCTCCACCCTCAGTGTGCTCATGCGCGCCGCCAGGACCAGGCGCGGAAGAACCAGCTCATCAGGCCGTTGGGATCACGCGCCAGGCCGGCCGCCGCCACGCCCAGCAGAACGACTGCCGCTCCCGCGAACGCCGGAAACCCGCTCTGCAGCACCGGAAGCAGCATGAGAAGAAGCCCGCCCAAAGCCGCGCCGGACACCGAAGTCACGCCGGCGATCACCGCGAACAGCAGCAGCGGCAGGTTGTTGAACAGCTGGAAGTCGCTGGCCGCAACGGTTTCCCGCAGTTGCGCGAACAACCCGCCGGCAAGCCCCGCGATCGCCGCCGACAGCGAGAACACCCAGACCCGGATCCACCGCACGTTCACGCCCAGCGTCGCGCACGCCGCCGAACTGTCCTTGACCGCGATCATCCGCCGGCCGAGCCGCCCCCGCCGCACCGCCAGCACTCCAGCGCCGACCAGCGCGAACACCACCGCCGCCAACACCAGTTGCGCGGCAGCCGACTCGAACAGGCGCGGCACCTGCAGACTCCCCCGCACCCCGAACGCGACCGGCGACTGCAGCACCAGCTTGTCCATCAACTGCGCGAACCCCAATGTCGCCAAGGCCAAATACAGCCCGCTCACCCGCAACGCCGTCAACGCGATCACCGCACCGATCGCCGCCGACACCACCGCGCCGACCACCAGCGTCCACGGCGAGCCACCGAGCCGCGCCACCGTCACCGCGCCCACGCCGACGAACGTGAACTGCCCCAGCGACACCACCCCGCCGTACCCGGTGAGCAGCACCATCGACAGCAGCACGATCCCGAACACCAGCCCCAGCGCCAGCTGCCCGGCCACGACGGAGTCCACCAGCAACGCCAGCACCACGACGACACCCAGGAACAACGCCGCGCCCACCCCGGTCGCCGGCCCCGAAGGCACCGCCACCCCGCGCGTCCCCCGCACACCACCGATCCGCAACGGCGACTGCGGCATCGCGAGCAGCACCACGAACAGCAACAAAGCCGGAATCGCGACCCGGAAAGCGATCCAGAACGGCGAGGACGGCAGGTAGGCCACCGCGTAGGACTGCACCAGCCCGAGCCCCAGAGCACCCACGAACGTCAGCGGCAGGCTCTGCAACCGCCCGACCAGAGCCGCGGTGTAAGCCGTGATCACGAGCAACGTCATCGTCACGTAGTCGAGCTGCACGACCGGCGTCAGCAGAATCCCGCCCAGCGCCGCCAAGGACGACCCGATCGCCCAGCTCAACGCCGACAGCCGCTGTGGCCGCGTGCCGTACAACGCCGCCAGCTCAGGGGCGTCGACACACGCACGCATCGCCAGACCGGTGCGAGTCCGGTTCAACAGGAAGTACAACCCACCCGCGACCAACACCGCGCACGCCAGCGTGACCAGGTCGTGGCCGCTCACATAGGACTGTCCGATGTGGATCCCGTACTGGTCGAGGAACGGCCGCACGGGGCGCGCCTCCGGTGGCCAGATCGCCTGCGCCGCCCCGATCAACCCGACCAGCACGCCGACTCCGGCCACCAGCGTGATCCCGACCGGCGCACCAGCCAGCCGGCGCATGACGAACCGCTCGATCAGCAACCCGAACAGCGGCGCACAAACACCGACCACGAGCAGCAACGCGAGCCATTGGGGCACACCGCGGTTCTCGGCCAGCTCCCAGTAGAGGAACGCCATGACCATGCCGATCGCGCCGTGGCCGACGTTGAACACCTTGGAAGTGCTGTAGGTGAGGACGAGGCCGCCCGCGACGACCGCGTACGCGCCCCCGGTGACCAGGCCGAAGATGGTGTAGGCGAGGAGTGCGGTCATGAGTCACCGCCCGTGACGACGCCGAAGTGGGCGCAGGCGAAGAGACCCGTCATCCGCCCACCCCCGTGTCGATCAACGACCCGCACGAGTACCCCGAGGCCGGCGCGAGCCGCGACCAGGCCCCGCCCTTCAACCGCACCAGCGACATGCACGCCGAGGTCCGCTTCCCACCGACGTCCTGCGGCGCGACCATCCCCTCGGCGGTGAAGTCGTGCACCCCGCGGACCTGGTCGAGCATCGCCTTGCGCGTCAGCTGCGGCCCGATCTTCGCGGCGAGCTGCACGAACAGCCGCGCCGCCGCCCACGCGAACATCCCGAAGTACGACGGCGCCGCACCGGGCGCCACTCGCCCCAGCCACTGCTTGTACAGCGCCACCTGGGCGTTGTTCTCCTCGAACAACCCGCCGTTCGTGTAGACGACGGTGCCGTCCACGGCCGCTCCGCCTTGACGCACGTACTGCGCGTCGTACGCCGAAGGGTCCGTGACGAACGCTTCCGGCGTGTATCCCTGCTGCCGCATCGCCTGCTGCAGCCGGACGGCGTACTGCGCCGACCCCATCCAGTAAACGATCTTCGCGCCGGTTTCTTTGAGCTTCGCCACGTACGGCGCGTAGTTGACGTCCGCGATGTCGATGGCCTGCGTGTAGACGAACTTCATCCCACGCTGTTCAGCCGCTTTCTGCATGCTGCGCGCGTTCTGCGAGCTCGCGTCGACGTTGAGGTAGAGGAAGGACGCGGCGCCGGCGGCGTTCGGGAAGCTCGACTTGATCAGGTCCGGGTAGGCGGAGGACACCAGGTTCACCACGTTGGACGCGACGCCGAAGCTGACCGGGGTGCGCTGCCGCTGGACCGTGACCGTGGAGGCCCGCAGGTCCGGGATGCCGCACCCGGCGGCGGCCGGGCCGCCGCCCTGGTCGAACCCGGACATCGAGCCGACCATCGCGAACGCCTGCTCGCACGCCTGCGTGGTGGCCTGCTGGTCGCCGCCGCTGTCGGTGCGCGAGTCGAACGACACGAGCTTGAGCTTGCGGCCGCAGATCGCGCCCTGGGTGGCGTTGAAGTACTCGACGAACGCCTTCGTCCCCTGCTGCGCCGCCTGGAACAAGCCCGGCACCGGCCCGCTGATGTCCGAGATGTTGGCGATCGTGATCTCGCCCGCGGTCACGCCCTTGTCCGTGGCGCCACCGGTGCCCTGGCAGCCACCGGCGATGCTCCCCGGCGGGTTCGGCTGCTTGTTGGGCTGCCCGGGGTTGTCAGCGCCGGGCTGGCCCGCGGTGCCCTCGCTGCCCGGCACCCCGCCTTCCTCGACCGGCGCCGTGCCCTCCTGGAGGCCCGACCCGGCGCCTTGAGGCACGGCGAGTGCGGCGCGTTGCTCGGAGGTGAGCCTGCTCCCGCACCCCGCGATCAACGCGCAGACCACCAACGCGATCAGCGCAGCCCTGCGATGCATGCGGACGAACGCTAGGGCACTGCATCAATCCAGTCCGGGCGCCTGACCAGCGATTTCACCCAGGTGGCGGACACGATTTCTAGAACGCGTTCTATCTGCAAACAACCTTCAGGAAAACCGTCACCAAACCGCAGTTAGGTCGTTAGACCACCTCGCGCTAAGTAACACGTTCTACTTACGACGGCGGCAGCAGCTCAGGACGGCGAGCCCGGACCACATCCCCGGACGACTCACCGCGCAGCCGGCGCATCACCCACGGCACGACGTGCTCGCGCGCCCACTGCCAGTCCTCCGCCCGCCGCACCTTCCGGTCGACCAGCGGAGCCACCCCGAGCACCGTCCGCTCCAGGGAATGCGGAACCCCAAGACCGTCGAGCACCGAAATGGCGACCTCGGTGTGACCCAGGGAGTTCAGGTGCAGCCGGTCCGGGGACCACATACGACGGTCGCGCAGCTGCCGCATCGCCCACATGTCCACCAGAACGCAGGAGAACTCGGCGGCGATCGCGCGCACGTGTTCGTTGTAGATGGCCACGCGACCACGCATCTTGCGGAACACCGGGTCGTCGGCCCCGTCGACACCAGTGAAGAGGATGACGACAGCGCCTGCCTTCACACAGCGCGCCACGGCGTCCCGGTAGCGGCTCATCAACGCGTCGATGTTCACCTTCGGCCGCATGAGATCGTTCCCACCCGCGTAGAGCGAGACGAGGTCCGGGTTCATCGCGAGAGCGCGCTCAACCTGTTCGTCGAGCACCTGCGCCAGCAACCGGCCCCGCACGGCGAGGTTGGCGTACGTGAACTCCGGGTCGAGAGCCCCCAGCACGTCGGCCACGCGATCCGCCCATCCTCGAACACCATTGAGCCGACCTGCGTCTTCGTCACCCACGCCTTCGGTGAACGAATCCCCCAACGCCACAAAACGCTTGCTCATGCTCAGGACTTTAGGTCGTGCGTTCGAGCCGGGGTTGCGCGGGGTTTGGTAACGGTTCGATAACGCCGGGGTCTCGAACTGAGGCGGGCTCCCTTTGTGAGCCGTATTCCCGATCGTGCGACTCCCCATGAACTTGGCAACGCCGGCGCGACTCCTCGTCGCGTTGGCGGGCTGTGCGCTGGCCGTGCTGCTCAACACCGGGGTCGCGACAGGTCAGCCTTCCACTCCCTCGACCCCCATCTCGACCCCGCCGCCCGGAAGTGGCGGAACGGGCGACGAGGTCGTGCAGACGCAGTGGGGTCCGCTCGGACCTGCCGACCGGGACTTCATGAACCGGGTCAAGCAGGCCGGGCTGTGGGAGAAGCCCGCGGGCGAGAAGGGCAAGGCCAAGCGAGCCGACCAGCCCAAGATCCAGGAAGCCAGCAAGCACCTCCTCGAGGGCCACACGCTGCTGGACAACGTGGTGAACCGGGCAGGCGTCCTGCTCGGCGTCACGTTGCCCACGGAGGCCACCGACGAGCAGAAGGGCTGGCTCGCCGAGATGGACGCGGCGAACGGCGACGAGTTCGACGTCGTCTTCGCCAACCGGCTCCGCGCGGCGCACGGCAAGGTCTACGCCTATGCCGCGCAGATCCGGGCGGGCACCAAGAACGAGCTCATCCGCATTCTGTCCACGCAAGCGATGATCACCGTCTTCGACCACATCAAGGTGATCGAGGAGACCGGCAAGGTCGACTTCGCCGGTCTGGAGTCACCGCAGCCGCTCGCACCCCCGCCGGCTGCCTCCGGGGCACCGGAACCGACAGGGGACAACAACGCGGATGCGTCCGCGAACCCGACCGACGGCGTGATCCCGACCGTGCCGGAGGGCACCAAGTTCACCCGCACCGCCGAGCAAGGCGTGTTCGGGGACAACAACGGTGTCTTCTTCGGTGCGATAGCGGTGCTCGCGCTCGCGCTGGTCGGAATGCGAATGATATCCCGCTCCAAGAAGAAGTCGACGAGCCGACGCAGTAAATCGCGTTCGTTCTAACCGCACACCGAGCTTAAACCCGAACACACGGCTAACCGCCGTCAGCTTCACCATGCCGTTTTATCGGACTACACGAGGTGGCAAATGGCTTTTCACCGTAGGAAATCCACGATCTGGCTGACCGCCGCCGCAGCGGCGATGGCGCTGGTCGCTGGCGGTGCCGCGGTGGTGGCCATCAGTTCTTCTGATGGCGCCGCGCTGGCCGACGGGGCGGACAAGAACTCCTTCGTCGACATCACCAAGGTGAAGCCGAACGTCAAGAAAGTAAAACAACAGAACGGCGCCACCACGGGTACGTTCATCGTCGACTGCGGCCGCAACGAGAACGGGCACTTCAACCCGGACAACTTCATCGCGCAGCCCGGTGTCCGCAACGGTGCCCAGCACCTGCACGACTACGTCGGCAACCTCTCGACGAACGCGGACTCGAACAACAAGTCGCTGCAGAAGGCAGGCACGACCTGCAAGAACGGTGACAAGTCCGCCTACTTCTGGCCAGTGGTCCGCATCGACACCGAGGACGAGGAAGAGCCGGCCAAGCAGCCGCCGAAGAAGGACGACAAGGCGCAGCAGGACAAGGACAAGGCCGACAAGGCCGCGGCCCGCCTCGAGTGCCCCGACGTCGCCTCCCTGCTCCCCGAGGACGTGCCGGACAAGGCCCAGGCGGAGATCGACAAGGAACTCGCGAACATCGAGAAGATCACCGACGAGGCCGAGAAGAAGCTTGAGCAGACGAAGGCTCAGGACGTCGACAACGTCATCGTCGGCCCGACGCGCGAGAAGCGCGCCGCCGCCCTGAACCGGATGATGCTGGCGTTCAGCCGCCAGGGCAAGCAGGCCCCCGACCTGAACCCGGCCGCCGCCTGCAAGGTCAAGGCCGCGAACGAGAAGGACGCCAAGCTCGACAACGGCGCCGAGAACAACGACGACGCCCAGGCCGAAGGCGTCGAGAACAAGAAGA
>JAVXWK010000188.1:0-2853 GCA_032230575.1 Pseudonocardiales bacterium
CGGTCACCGGGTAGCGGACGGATCCGGGGCGGACGAACTTGCTGTACTGGCCGAGTGCGTAGAACCGCTTGGTGAGGTAGAGGTTCTGGTTGCCGTTGCTCGCGTAGTCGGGGTCGAAGTAGATCAGCCCGTCGTTGTAGCCCTTGGTGTTGATGGCGGTTGCGCACGACGGGTTGCCGCCGGGGCTGCATCCCATGACCTTGGAAAGCGCGGTCCACCAGTGGAACGCCGAGTCGCCGGACACGGTGAAGTCCCGGTGGATGATGCTCGCCATGGCGAGGCCGCCGGAGATGGTCGGGTCGTACTGGGCGCCGTAGGCCGGCGAGCTGCTGTTGCTCCAGCAGCAGATCTCGGTGGCCCACGTGGGCTTCGCGTACCGCCTCGCCATCGACGGGATCTGCGCGAGCGTCGAGTCGGTGGGGAAGTCGTAGGTGTGGTGAGCGAGATTGGCCACGTACTGCGAGGTGCCTGGCTGGCTGATCCACTGCGGCACTTCGTTGAGGAACCTGCTGACCTTGTCGGACTCGTCGGCACTCACGCGAGTGGAGGGCGCTCGCGACGCGAGGGTCTGCCCCACCGCGCGCACGACGTCGTCGCGCAGCCCGACCGGCGTCAGCATGCCCTCCTGGGTGCACTGGGAGAAGGAGACGGCTGGTTCGTTCATCGGGCTGATGTAGTTGATGTTCACGCCCTCGGCCTTGAAGTGCGTGACGATGTCGGCCAGGTAGTTGGCGTACGTCTGGAGCGAACCCGACTTCAGGGTCCCGCCGCAGGTTTTGCCGTTGGACATCCACACCGCAGGGGCGCTGTTGACGAATCCGACGATGTCCGGCACCCCGTGCTGGGCGGCGTAGCGCAGGAAGGTCGTGCCGCCCCGATCCCTGTTCCAGTCGTAGCGTCCCGGTGAGACCATCAGCGACTGCGGCGCCCGGTCACCCGCCTGCACCCCGACACCGCCGCCACCGATGTTGTACCGGTACGCCGACAGCCGGATACCGCTGGGACTGAACAGAAGTTCCGCCACCCGCTGCTGGACGGCGGGGGAGAAGCGGGCGAGGTCGTTGACCCACCAGGCACCGGACGCGCCGATGTTGTGGATCGTCTGTGCCGGGGTCGGGGATATCGTGACCGCGGCCGCCGCGCCCACGTCCGCGGCTGCCGTCGGGCTCAGGAGCAGGGCTGCCACGAAAGCGGCGGTCGTCGTTGTGAATCCGCGTCCATGTAACACGTCACGTCGTCCTTTGTGTCCGATGTGGATGGTGCACGACGTCCGGCGCGTGGTTCAGCGCCAGCGTTGCAGCAGGCGGTCGTACTCGGCCTGGGTGACCGGCAGGACGGTGCCGTGGCGCGGCCGGCCGGGCAGGGTGTAGCTCGAGACGGGTGTCCACCGCCGGGTGTTGAGATCGGTGGTCGTGAACGGGACGTAGCCACGGCCGCCGTACTCGTCGACGAACATGTACCAGCGCTCTTCGGTGTTCGACTTGAAGACCAGAGGCCCTTCGCCCTGGTTGATCGCGTTCTTCCCGAGGCACTCGGCGACGAAGGAGTAGCCGCGGTCGAGGATCATCGCCGACTTCTCCGCGAGGATGAACTTTCCGCAGGAGGACTGCGACGGGCTCCGCTCGTCCTTCGTGAAGCGGTAGTAGATGCCGTTGTGCTTGGTGAGCGTCGAGTCGATCGTCGAGTAGCCCTTGTCGACCCACACCTGTGCGGCGCTGAAGGTGCGGAAGTCGGACGTCGTGGCGTACATCATCCGGTTGTAGGTGTTGCCGGTGTGGTTCGGATCGTTGGGGGAGTACAGTTTCGAGGCCCAGAACACGACGAACTGGCCGAGGGCTTCGTCGTAGTAGGCCTCCGGCGCCCACGTGTTCCCCGCGGTGTCCGGTGAGACTCGCGTCAGGCGCGGCGCGCTCCAGTTCACCAGATCGGCAGACTCCCAGACGACGATGGACCTGCTGCCGGTCCGCTGCACCTGGTCCCAGTTGCCGTTGCCGTACATCCGCAGGTCGGTGGCGATCTGGAAGAACCTGTCACCCCGCGGCGAGCGGATGATGAACGGGTCGCGCACGCCGCGGGTCCCGACGACCGAGGTCAGCACCGGCCGTCCGCCGTTGAGTTGCCGCCATCGTGTCGGGTCGTTGCCCTGGCTGAGTGCGAAATGGACCTGCTCACCGGAGGAGGAGCTCTCGCCGGTGAAGTAGGAGAACAGGTAGCCGGCGTACTTCGGGGCCGGTGCCGCGTCGACTCGGACGAGCTGCCACTGCTCGCTGACCGCGCCGGTGTCGGTGTACTGGGAGATCCGTGCTCCGTCCGCGGTGGACTGCTCCCGGGCCCCGAGTGCCTTACCGCTGTTGCGGTTGATGACCTCGATGTACCCGCCGTCGGCGTCGACGACGCGGAAGTGCTGGTTGGTGCTGCCGTTGTCGGTCCGCTGAACGATGTCCGCACCGTTCGCCGTGGACGCCGAGGCGACGTCCACCACCTTGCCGCTGTGCCGGGCCCTGAGCTTGTGGAAACCTCCGCCGGCGTCGACGAGCTGGAACTGCTGACCGGCCGCGTCGTCGGAGCGGGCTCGCTGTTCGACGACGGCGCCGTCGGCGGTTGCCTGGTCGGCGACGGCGATGGCTTTGCCGCTGTGCCGGGACACGATCCGGTAGTAGGCCGCCGGGTCGATCGCAGCCGCATATCCCTGCTGCCCCGAGGTCAGAGGCGCGACGCCGCTGACGATCAGCGCGGTGGCGAGGACGACTGCCGTGCGGCGTCTGAGCGGACGCCGCGGTGATGGCGGATCGAGGAATGGCTGTGTCATCGAACCCGTCCAGTGTGGTTGCCTCGGTTGACCGCGTCGATTTC